>JAEYPA010000118.1 GCA_023411225.1 Bacillota bacterium | reverse complement strand
CCTATATCCTCTGCTTTTTCCATAATTTTTTCATCTCCTGACATAATAATATTGGTTCCTGTAGACGTTAATAGAAGACACTATTAGTGGTACACGTTATTATTTACTATTATAGTTGAATTGCAGTTCAACTGTCAAGGATGAGATAAACCGGGAAGATATATCCTTTTTAGATAGGATTATTGATAGTTTTTTCTCAGAAAAAAAGTATTGACAGTTGAATGACTACTCAACTATAATATAGTTAACAGTTGAACAATTATTCAATTATATAATATACTATTCTAGGAGGATTTCATGATGAAGAAAACATTTCGATTAGAGAATTTGGATTGTGGAAGCTGCGCAGCAAAGATGGAGAAGGCAGTTTCTCAGCTGGATGGAATTAATGAAGTATCCATTAATTTTTTCGCTTTAAAGATGGTAATAGATTTTGCAGAAGATACAGATATGGATGGTATTATGAAGAAGGTACAAAAAACCATGAGAAAGGTAGAGCCTGATGTAAAGGTAATCAAGTAGGCGAAGGGTATTGGGATGAGAAAAAGTCTGATTAGAATCATAATTAGTGCAGTGATATATGTGATAGCGCTACTTTTGAAAGTGGATATTAACTGGCTGGTGCCGGCATTATTTGTCATAGCCTATATTATTGTAGGTGGAGATGTGGTGTGGAAGGCTTGCCGTCATATTGTCAGAGGAAAGGTATTTGACGAGAACTTTCTAATGAGCATTGCTACCATTGGAGCCTTTGTTATTGGTGAATTTCCGGAGGCAGTGGCAGTAATGTTGTTCTATCAGGTAGGAGAGTTGTTCCAGAGTTATGCAGTTTCTCAGTCCAGAAAATCTATCTCCTCCCTAATGGATATTCGACCAGACTATGCCAATCTATGGAAGGATGGAACTACGGAGAAGGTAGATCCAGAAGAAGTGCAGATTGGAGATCATATTGTTGTATCGGCAGGAGAGCGGATTCCACTAGACGGAACTATTATGGAAGGAACTTCTATGTTAGATACTTCTGCTCTAACTGGAGAATCAGTTCCAAGAGAGGTGAAGGCAGGAGATGTGGCTTTAAGCGGTTGCGTCAATGTAAATGGAGTTCTGACTATTGAGGTAACCAAGGAATTTGGGGAATCCACTGTTAGCAAAATCTTGGATCTAGTGGAGAATGCAAGTAGTAAAAAGTCGAAATCTGAAAACTTTATAACCAAGTTTGCAGCCGTCTATACGCCAATTGTGACCTTTGCCGCTTTGGCACTTGCCATAATACCTCCCCTTATTATTCCAGGAGCAGACTTTATAGACTGGTTATACCGGGCGTTGACCTTCTTAGTGGTCTCTTGTCCATGTGCGCTTGTTATCTCAGTGCCACTGGGCTTCTTCGGAGGTATAGGTGGAGCTTCTAAGGCTGGAGTGCTGGTGAAGGGAGGTAACTATTTGGAGGCTCTGGCGAAAACAGAGATTGTGGTATTTGATAAGACAGGTACTTTGACTAAGGGTGTCTTTGAAGTGCAGGAGATTCATCCGGTAGGGATATCGGAAGATGAATTATTGGAGTATACGGCATACGCAGAAAGCTATTCTAACCATCCAATTTCTTTATCTTTAAAACGAGCTTATGGCAAGGATATAGATCAGTCTGTCATTGCCGATGTTGAGGAAATCTCTGGTCATGGTGTATGCGCAACAGTAAGGAATAAAGAGGTTTATGCTGGCAACAGTAAGCTGATGAAGAAGATTCATATTGAAGTACCGGATGAAAAGTTCATTGGAACCGTTGTGTATGTAGCCATAGAAGGCAGTTATGCTGGTTGTATTGTCATTGCAGACCAGGTGAAAGAGGATGCCTTAGAGGCGATTACCCAACTGAAAAAAGCAGGAATTAAGCAGACAGTCATGCTAACAGGAGATAGTAAAGCCGTAGGTGAAAAGGTAGCAGCCTCCCTACAATTAGATCAGGTGTATTCAGAACTTCTGCCGGGTGATAAAGTAGAGCGATTAGAGGAATTATTTGCCTACAAATCGGAGAAAGGCGTATTAGCCTTCGTTGGGGATGGCATCAATGATGCTCCGGTACTGGCAAGAGCAGATATTGGAATTGCCATGGGTGGTCTTGGCTCAGATGCAGCCATTGAAGCTGCTGATATTGTCATTATGACAGATGAGCCCTCTAAGATTTCTACAGCTATCAATATATCCAAAAAAACCTTGAAAATTGTAAAGCAGAATATTGTATTTGCCCTGGCAATTAAGATCGGCGTCCTTCTTTTGACCGCCATCGGTCTTTCCACTATGTGGGAGGCTGTATTTGCTGATGTTGGAGTCGCAGTATTGGCAATCCTTAATTCCATGAGATGTTTGCAACAGATGAAATAAATTATTGACACCACGGGACCCGATATAGTTATGAATTTTCAAGGTTATTCTGTAACATGGCTCCATAAGGGCTCTTAAGAACCCAGTTTTTTGTGGACTGGATAAAGGATTTCACTACATCAGTAGAGTTTTCGTAGGATTTACACATAATGCCTATGGTTCTGTGGTAATCCCCTTGTAGTGAGGCTGTGGCAATCTTTCGAAAAGTAGTTTTTGCAATTAGTCCTGGTAGGATGGTAATGCCTAAGCCATTTTCCACCAAGGTCAGGGTAGCAAGGTCATCTAAGGATTCCGAGATTAGGTTGGGTGACATATGTAGATCCTTAATTAATTCTCGAATGACTGTGTTGCTGATTCCCTCACTAGGCATTATGAAGGGATAGTGGCTGATATCTTCCAAAGATACGATATCCTTGCCGGCTAGAGGATTATCCAGAGGAAGAATCGCATAGTAAGGGTCTTTATAGAGAGGAATAAACTCCACATTCTGATATCTGGTGCCTGCAAAGAAGCCACAATCCAAGGCACCGGAGCGGATGTCCTCCTCAATACTTCGATAGTCTGCCTTTTCAATTAGGGTTACTAAGGTATTGGGATACTTGGTGTAGAAATCCTTAAGGATTCCCGGAATCCAGTTGGCAGATACACTGTATAGACTTCCTACCTTAAGTGAACTGGTCCGAAAGGATAAGGCTGTCTCATATAGTGTATTTTCAAGACCTTCGATTTGTAGCATGATTTCTATGAGTTCAGCCCCAGCTTTGGTTAAAGTAACTCCCTGTCGTTCTCTTTGAAAAATAGAGATATGTAATTCCTTTTCCAGATTCTTAATCATATGACTTAATCCAGATTGTGTGTAACCCAGCTCATTGGCCGCCTTTGTCATATTGCCAAGAGCAGCCACTTTTAGTATTGGTTCATATTTGCCCATAACCGCCTCCAATTCTAAGCCCTAATATATTTTCATGGATACTAAAATCTTATTGTAATTATACAGTATTTTAGGGACAAAAGGAAGACGACTTTTTGCAGATATGAAAATATTTCATATCATAATGAAAAATTAGAATTTTACAAAATCCATTTCTCAGCATAAAATGGTCCATATCAAAAATGCAACGGAGCAGAAGTCTTCGTTGCATTTTTGCGTTTAAAGCATTCCTTAACAGGGAAAACAATAAAAAGGTTTGGAGGAGTTTATGATGAAAAGAAAATTACGAACAAAGTGTGTAGCGCTGTTGCTGATGGTTACCTTTATGGTAGGAAGCTTATCCGCTTGTGGTAAGAAGGAAGAGAGTAATTCGGATAAAAAGAAGGTTCTTCGTGTTGGAATGGAATGTGCGTATGCTCCTTTTAACTGGACGCAGGAAAGCAAAGAGGTGGCTAATGGAGAGACAGCAGTACCAATCCATGGTACCTCCTATTATGCCTATGGGTATGATGTTATGATGGCTCAGAAAATTGCAGATCTGTTGGGCTGGGATTTGGAAATACATAAAGTGGAATGGGACTCCATCGGAATGGGCCTAGATGCTAAGGACTATGATTGCATCATAGCTGGCATGGGAAAAACAGAGGAACGCGAGAAATCCTATGATTTTACAGATGTTTATTACTATAGAGATATTTGTTTAACAGTGAAAAAAGGCAGTGCATTTGAGAATATTACTAAGCTATCTGATTTTGCAGGCAAGAAGGTTAAGGTAACCACTCAATTAGGAACTGCTTGGGTGGATTTACTAAAACAGATTCCGGATGCAGAGCTTGGAACCAACTATAGTACTACCGCAGAATGCTTTATGGCATTGAGTAATGGCGCGGCTGATGTCAGCGTAATTGATTTACCAACCTCACAATCAGCAGTAATGAACAACTCAGATCTGAAAATACTTACTCTTGATGCCAATGACACTATTAAAGATCCTACTGGCTCTACTAATGTCTGTATTGCGGTAAGAAAGGGAGATAAAGAATTGCGTGATCAGATTGAGGGTGTCTTAAAGAAGCTTTCCTGGGATAAGGAGAAGATGGATAAGATGATGGATGAAGCAATCAAATTACAGCCGGCTGCTAACTAGATAAAACATAAGCAATATGAAGGAGATGATGAGCATGTTTGGAATCATAGAAATAACAGATTCAAGTGGTACGTTAGAGTGGATGCTGTTTCTTTTTGAGAAATATTGGAATATGTTTTTGAAAGGAACCTGGGTAACCCTATATGTGGCAATACTAGGTACCCTATTTGGATTTCTTTTGGGTTACCTGATAGGAATCATTAAAGACATTCAATTAAATAAACAGGACAGGATCATGAAGCGTGCTGTCATCTACCTGATAAAGGGAATTTCCACTGTTTATGTAGAGCTTTTTCGTGGAACTCCAATGATTGTTCAAGGCATGATTATCTATTATGGTCTCAGACAGTGTGGAGTGGATATCTCCTCTGTAGTTGCAGGTATCTTAGTCACTGTATTAAATACTGGAGCATATATGGCAGAAACAGTACGTGCCGGAATCAAATCCATTGATTCTGGGCAAAGGGAAGGTGCATTGGCAATGGGGATGTCCCCTATATCTGCCATGTTTCATGTAATCCTTCCACAGGCGTTTAAGAATATTATCCCGGAGATGTGCAATACCTTCCTGACAAACTTAAAGATGACTTCTGTCTTGAATGTAATTGGTGTGTCAGAATTGTTCCTGGTAGCAAAGACAGCAGGTGGAACCTATTATAAGTATTTTCAATCATATCTTGTCATTGCAGTGATTTACTTTGTCCTTTGCTTTATTTTTAACCAGTTATTCTTATGGATAGAGAAAAAGATGAATGGGCAGAAAGCTTATGCGCTGGCCACCGAGTATATGGAAAATGAGTAAGGAGGTATTCTATGGGAGAGAGAAATCAATCGGAAAAACAGGTAATTGGCGTGGAAGAATTAGGAAAATCCTTTGGAGACCATGAGGTATTAAAGAAAATAGATTTTTCTGTAAAAAAAGGTGAGGTCATCTGTGTCGTTGGCTCCTCCGGATCAGGGAAATCCACACTTCTTCGTTGTATCAATAAGCTGGAACACCAAACCTCTGGCAAGATTCTATATCATGGTAGCGAAGTAAAGGATCTACAGAGGGAGGTTAACCTATATCGTTCTAAAGTAGGAATGGTGTTCCAATCCTTTAATTTATTTAATAATATGTCGGTACTAAAGAATTGTATGGCTGGCACAAGAAGAGTCCTTCACCTTAGTAAGGAGGAAGCCTTTGACCGAGCTATAAACAATCTGAAGGCAGTTGGTATGGCACCTTATATTCATGCCATGCCGGCTCAGCTTTCTGGAGGACAAAAGCAGCGAGTTGCCATAGCCAGGGCACTATGCATGAATCCAGAGGTACTCTTATTTGATGAGCCTACCTCTGCTCTAGATCCGGAGATGGTAGGAGAGGTCCTTAATGTCATGAAGCAGCTTGCCAGTACAGGTCTCACTATGATTATTGTCACTCATGAAATGGGGTTTGCCAGAGATGTTTCTAGTAGGACTATTTTCATGGATAAAGGCTATATTGTGGAGGACGACATTCCACAGGTGCTGTTTACGAACCCTAAAAACCCAAGGACTAGAGAGTTCTTAAGCAGATTTATGGCTGGTTAGTAAGAGGGCTTTGAGAAAAGGAGGAAACAGTATGGAGCAGCATTATGTAATAACATTTGCACGTGGATTTGGTAGTGGGGGAAAGGAAATCGCCTCTAATCTTGCAAAGGAACTGGGAATCCATTGTTATGAGAATAGAATATTAACCTTGGCATCACAACTTAGCCACCTGGATGAAAAACTGTTTACCGAGGTAAATGAAAAAATTCGGGATAAGGGGGGCTTTTCGAACTTCTTAAGAGGTCTGCCTCGGGCGAAGAGTTACATAAGCAGGAACGAAAAGTTCGTGTCTTCAGATACCTTATTTGAGTATCAAAAACGAATTATCTTAGATCTGGCGAACACAGAATCCTGTGTTATTGTGGGAAAATGTGCAGATTGGGTACTACGTGGCAATCCCAATGTGGTCAGTATCTATATTGAGGCTCCCAGAGAATTCTGTCTAAGAAGGACCATGGAGCATATGAAGGTGGATGAATCAACAGCTAATGCTACCATAACCCAGACGGATAAATATCGAGCGGATTACTACAAATATTATTCCAAGGGGAACTATTGGACCAACCCAGTTAATTATGACATGACGTTAAACAGTGAAAGAATCGGAGTGGATAATTGTGTGAAGGTAATCTTAGATTACTTGAAGATAAAATTTCCAGAGTGGAAGATAGATAAGAATAAGGACCATGGGAAGTAAGAAAGAGGGAATGAATATGAGATTAGCAGAAACAGGATGGATGGAACAGGACATTAAGGATAAAGTGAATCAATATATGATAGAAACCTATGAACGATATGACTTTGTTGCAGATCATGGGAAGGATATGTATCTATATGGAGCGGATGGTAGTGCTTATTTGGATTTCTATGCGGGAATCGCAGTGAATTCCACCGGCAACTGTAATGAAAGGGTGGTTGCTGCTGTAAAAGAACAATGTGCTGATCTTATGCAAACCTTTAATTATCCCTACACTGTTCCCCAGGCATTGTTGGCGGAGAAGGTCTGTACAACTATCGGAATGGATAAAATCTTTTTTCAGAACTCAGGTGCAGAGGCTAATGAAGCAATGATTAAGATGGCTAGAAAATATGGGGTAGAGAAGTATGGACCAGAGAAATACAATATCATTACAGCCAAAATGTCCTTTCATGGAAGAACTCTCGGAGCGCTCAGTGCTACTGGGCAGCCAGATACAGCCTGCCAGCTTGGATTTGGAGACATGACACCGGGATTTACCTATGCTGAGTATAATAATCTGGAGTCCTTTCAAAGTGCAGTAAGCGCCCAAACCATAGGGATTATGATTGAGCCTATCCAGGGAGAAGGTGGTGTTCATCCGGCTACCATAGAATTCATGAAGGGAATTCGTAAGCTTTGTGACGATCATAATATCCTATTGATGCTAGATGAGGTACAGACAGGCTGGTGCAGAACCGGTGCCATCATGAGTTATATGAATTATGGAATTAAGCCAGATTTGGTATCTATGGCAAAAGCCCTGGGGGGTGGTATGCCAATCGGAGCAATCTGTGCGACAAAGGAGGTTGCAAAAGCCTTTACCATTGGTTCCCATGGAAGTACCTTTGGAGGTCATCCTGTATGCTGTGCAGCTGCACTGGCTCAGGTAAATGAACTACTTAACCGTGATTGTGCAGGCAATGCTAAGATTATGGGTGATTATTTCTGTAGTGAGTTGGAGAAATTACCAAGAATCAAAGAGGTAAGACATCAAGGTCTGCTAATAGGAGTGGAGTTTGAAAAAGGAATCAATGCAATTGAGGTAAAACATGAGTGCTTTCATCGCAAACTATTAGTAACAGCCATTGGAACCAGTATTATTCGTATGACCCCACCACTTATTGTAACGAAGGAGGAGTGTGATAAGGCTATTTCCATAATAAATGAGGTGGTGATGGCTCTATGACAATGGAATATCACCTACCGGTTAATGTAATATTTGGCCGTGGTAGAGTGGCTGAGGTAGGGCAGAGGGCTTCCGTTTATGGTCGAAGAGCCCTGTTAGTAACTGGTGCTCATAGTATACGCAGATCTGGTTTACTAAATCGAATCATGGAGTATCTGAAAAGGGCAGGGATGACAGTGGAATTATATGATAAGGTAGAGCAAAATCCACTTACCGCTATGGCAGAGGAAGGAGCCATTCTTGCAAAGGATACTGGTTGTCAGGTAGTGATTGGAGTGGGTGGAGGAAGCATTATGGACTGTGCCAAGGCCATTGCCTTTCTTGTAAAGAATCCAGGAGATGTAAACGATTATATCTATGGAAGGGAACAGGGGGGATCAGCCCTCCCCATCATTCTTGTCCCAACGACCTGTGGAACTGGCAGCGAAGGCAATGGATTTGCCGTCTTAACCAATAAAGACAATGGAGATAAGAAATCTCTTCGGACCAACGTTATTATTCCAAAGACATCTATAGTAGACTCTGAACTGATGGAAACTATGCCAAAACAGGTTCTTTCGTCTGTGGGATTTGACGCCTTTTGCCACTGTATGGAGGCCTTTGTATCAAAACAGGCGAATTCTATTACAGATGCATTAGCAATTAAAGGAATGGAACTTATCACCCAATCGTTAGAGTTCTTGTATCAGGATACGGAGACGTTAGAGCCTGAGAGAAGAGGACAATTGTGGGATAATCTTAGTATGGCTAGTACCCTGGGTGGTATGGTCATTCACAGTGCAGGGGTAGCGTTACCTCATGGCATGGAGCATCCTGCAAGTGGGTTAAAGAATGTTGTCCATGGAAGAGGACTTGCAGCATTGACTCCGGTTATTGTAGAAGCAAGTCAACAGATGTATAGTGAGAAATATGGAATAATTTCAAGAATACTAGGGGGTAGAGATAATAAAGATTGTGGAAAGCAAATACGAATGCTTTTAGATAAACTGAATTTGACCACATCCTTATCAAAGCTTGGTATCCAGTCAAAGGATATTCCATGGATGACAGAGAATTGTTTTAAGGTTTCATTTGCAAGTATAGAGAATCATCCGATTCTGTTTAACCGAGATGAAATCTATCAATTGTATTATCGAGCTTTATAAGCTATTTAGGGTTATTAAAAAGGTGTATTGGCTGTAAGAAGCGGATGCACCTTTCTGTTTTCTAAAACAATGCCTTGCGAGATGTATTCTTGATATCTATAATGAATGGTATGAGTAATCATACATTGTAGGATAAGGAGTGTACATAGTAATGGAAAAGAAAATAGAGTTTCGTAGGGGACAGGAGCAGGATACCACCTTAATTCTAAGATTTATTAAGGAACTGGCAGCCTATGAAAAGCTGTCAGAGGAAGTAGTTGCTACGGAGGAGATATTAAGACAGTGGCTTTTTAAAGAAGAAAAGGCAGAGGTGCTGTTTGCCATGGTAGATGGTAAGGAAGTGGGGTTTGCCCTTTATTTCTATAATTTTTCTACCTTTTTAGGAAGAGCTGGCATCTATCTGGAGGATTTATATGTGAAGCAGGAATATAGAGGCCTGGGTTGTGGTAAAGCTCTTCTTAAGGAGCTAGCTAGAATTGCTGTAAAGCAAGGATGTGGAAGACTAGAGTGGTCCTGTCTGGACTGGAATCAACCTAGCATTGATTTTTATAGGTCTATGGGAGCAGTACCAATGGATGAGTGGACGGTTTATCGGGTTACTGGAGATACCCTCATTACCCTTGCTAAGTCTAATTAGGAGGAGTCTCATATGAAATATATATCGATTAAAGGGAAGAAAGTGTCAGCCATTGCCCAAGGTTGCATGCGAATTGCCGATATGGAAGTCAGTCAGGTATGTCAGCTAATAGAGGTATTATTGGAGAATGGAATCAATTTTTGGGATCATGCAGACATCTATGGAGGTGGCAGGTCTGAAGAGGTATTTGGAAAAGCTTTAATGGAGATGTCAGGAGTTCGTGATAACCTGATTTTGCAGAGCAAATGTGGCATTCAGCCAGGGAACTTTACCTGCTATGATTTCTCTAAGGAACATATTATTGACAGTGTGGAGAACTCCCTTAAGAAAATGAATACTGACCATTTAGATTATTTGTTGTTGCATCGTCCAGACCTGTTGATGGAGCCAGAGGAAGTGGCAGAAGCTTTTGATCAGCTAATCCAACAGGGAAAGGTGCTACATTATGGTGTCAGCAATCATACTCCAGGTCAGATTGCGCTGCTACAGAGATATCTTCATCAACCAATTGAAGTGAATCAGCTACAATTTTCGCTGGCTCACACCTTGCTTCTTGATGCCCCAGCGTATCTTAATACTACAGATAGCCATGGAGTTAACCGAGATGCTGGTGTACTGGATTACTGTAGGCTTCATGATATAGTAATTCAATGCTATAGCCCATTTCAGTATGGAGTCTTTGAAGGAACCTTTTTAGGAAATCCGGATTACTTAGAACTCAATGAGGTTCTAGATCGTCTGGCAAAGAAATACGATACTACTACCAATGGAATTGCAACAGCTTGGATCCTACGTCATCCATCTAATATGCAAGTAATAGTAGGCACCACCAATAGTAATCGAATAGCAGGTATCGCTAGGGGAGCAGATATTATGCTTACCAGAAAAGAGTGGTATGAGTTATACAGAGCAGCAGGTAATAAATTGCCATAAAGAATACTATGAGTAAAAAGGATACTAAAAAACAAGAGAAGCGTTTTGCTTCTCTTGTTTTTAATAAAGATAGTCTAGATATAATTAATCACCGTTGAAATATGTGAGTCCTTTGTATGGGTTATCATAGATAGGTAGAATACCAGAAACGTCATCCGCTATTTTCTGAGCTTCACCACTCTTATATAGAAATAGTTCTCCATAGTTGCCCTTTATACTATAATCGTATAAATATAAGACATTTCCATTAGGAGTTAAAAGATAAGAAAATACATCATCGGATATGGTTTTGGTTTTCTTAGTATCATAGACCCTAAGGGTGCCACCATTACTTTTTTTGTCATAATCAACATAATAAAGAATACGATTGTCTTCTTCTACATAGGAGACATAGCTAGTATAGACATCGTCATCAATTTTCTCCTTATTAATATAGAATTCACCCATATTATCTTTTATATCCTTATAATAGGCCAATTTCCCATCCGCAATATAATGGACAAAGTGGGTATAGACATCGCTGTCATATAACTCGGCTTTTCCTAATTTATTATCAGATACTTTCAACTGATAAAGGTCTCCATAGGCTCCCTCTTTCTGCTGATTATCTAAGAAGTAAATGGTCTTTCCATCGTCTGACATTACAAAATAATCAGCATCACTTTGGTCAACCATAGTTACTACGTCCTCTAAAGCAATATATGGCTCAGAGGAAGAATATAAGGCAGACTCAACCATATCCTTTACCTCAGAGATAGAACTAATCTCAGACAACTTTAATTTGCTTACATCGGTTTGCTTATAGACACTGTAGGCTATTGCAGGGGTAGTTGAAGCAATGTTGTTATAGTTACTTTTTGATACATAAGCATCCGTTAAGGATTTTTCCTCTGTTCCATTGTAGTAGCAAAGTGTATATTGAGAGCTAGACAAGGTTTCGTCGTTTAATTCTTCTCGTAGTTGATCTCGTTTTAGTTTATCCTGATATAGCACATAGCCTACTTCATATTGGGCCAAGTCCTGCTCATATTGGTTTTCAGCAGCCAGATATTCTGTATATGTATCATATCTCCAATAGTATGGGTAATCTGGTTTCACTGGTTCTGTGATAGTAGCATCTGTATCTTTTTTATCATCCTCTACATAATCAGCCAGAGTTCGCTCCTTAGAGGTGGATTTTAAATAATACATTTGACCTGAGTCGTAAACCTTTAGGACGGAACTGACATCAGAGGTTATTTTTTCTGGCTCTTTTTCAAAACATTTCTTATACAGATTATTGTCCTTCAGATAGTAAATACAGGAGAGGTCTTCTGTGACATAACAGATTTGAGTAACATCATTGGCAACTTTTTCGCTTTCTTTTCCAGTTACCTTAAGATATAGACGGCCATCTTCATTGAGGTAGGTAATTCTCTCACCATCGTCAGATACCATATAATTCTGGACGTTACTTGCTATTTTTTCCTTGTTCTCCAAGTCATGTTGATAAAGATTTTTATCACTACTCTTTATGTAAGTTATTCTATCTCCAGCATGATTCACTGAATAATATCTGAGATCCGAATCAATTTTTATAGGATCCTCATCCTGTTTATTGGTATGTCGATAATATAGATTAAAACCATCATCAGAGGAAGAGCTTTTATCTGGGAAGAATATGATGCTACCATCTTTATTTATCGTGCAAAAGTAACCTAGGGTGGAACTGGCATCCTTTAGATCATGTTCATCATTATCATCATCGTCAAATAAATTCATAGTAAGTTGCATGGACTCACCATTGGTGGCATTCGTATAGAAGATTTCATTATCCTTGAAATATAGACCATAATCTCCAGTCAAGGAACTTCTACTGATTATAAAAATTACCAATAGAGCAATAGCAATAGCAGTAATTCCTATACCACCAAAAAGAAATATTTTTTTTCGACTACGCTTTTTTGTTATGTTCGGCTGAGGAGCTGCTACATTTGGTTCTAGAGCAACTATATTTGCTATTGGTGTTCCACAATTGAAGCAGAACCTTGCACTATCATCTAGTTGAGTGCTACAGTATGGACAGGTTATCATTCTCTTACCTCCTAAATGTAATATAGATTTCTTAATAAATGCCACAGTCTACTTATAGGGTGTAATAATCCTTATGCTTTATTGTAGATTTCTTCTGTTAGTTTTGTCAATAATATATGAAATAAAATATCGAAATATGAAGAACTAAATCGAACAAAGTGTTTCGGGATGAGAATTATAGTTTTCCTTCCTTCTTAGGTAGTGATATAATAGGTTTAGTTACTAGTACCTATCGTAAGTACGAGATAATAATTTTGTAGAAATGGAGTTACTGATGAGAGAAATGCCATTGGATATAATCGCTAGAATTCATACAGATTTTCCCCAGAAGTTCGGGATTCCAAGACAAGGCGGACTGATAAAAGGGCTAAAGGGTAAGGTTGTATTTGAACCGGAATATCGTAATCCAGATGCCATAAGAGGAATAGAGGATTTTTCCCATCTCTGGCTTTTATGGGGGTTTAATAAGACAATTCGTCAGGGTTGGTCTGCTACTGTAGCTCCACCAAGATTAGGTGGAAGAGTGCGGATGGGAGTATTTGCTACCAGGTCATCCTATCGTCCCAATTCCATTGGGTTATCTTCCGTGCAATTAGAGAAAATTGAGTTAGATGAGAGAATAGGTCCTGTTCTTACTGTATCCGGAATTGATATGTTAGACGGTACACCTATTTACGACATCAAACCGTATCTTCCTTATGCTGACTGCCATCCAGAGGCAAAAGGAGGGTTTGGAGAAATTGTTAAGGAACATAAGCTACAGGTGCATTTTCCAGAGGAATTGCAAAAACTGGTGGAGGCAGAGAAGAGGCAGAATATTATAGATATTCTGGAACAGGATCCAAGAGCTGTCTTCATCCATGATGAGGATAGAATCTGGGGAATGAGCTACGGAGGATATAATATCAAATTCAAAGTAGTAGGACTGGAACTGACTGTTTGTGAGGTTACGCAGTAAAGGAGGAGTAGGCTATGAAAACCATCATTTTATACTATACATTTGGAGGTAAATCCAGAGAGGTAGCAAATCGCCTTGCTTCGATGGAAACGGATACTATTGTTTATGAGGTAAAGGAAGCTAGGAAACGCAATATTCTTACTGCTTTTTTCTCTGGCTGTCCAAAGGCAATGAAGAGAAAATACTCCAAGATACAACCTCTCACTTGTAAACTTGAGGAATATGAGAAGATTATTTTAGTTGCTCCAATCTGGGCTGGCTTTCCGGCACCTGCATTTAATTCCATGGTAAAGCAGCTACCTCCTGAAAAGTTAGTAGAACTATATCTTTGTTCTGGTAGTGGAGAGGCACCAAAGAGTAAAGAAGGAACCTGCCAACTCATAAAAGATAAAGGGTGCGAATTAGTAGCATATCATGATGTGAAGACAGACAAATAATAAAATAGGTATTTATAAGGGTTCTGTGATATTAGTAACAGGATCCTTTTTTATTTGAGAAATGTATAAAAAAAAACATTAATATGGTCGAAATACAACCTAGTAATACTTTATTCATAATCGAATAAGATAAGCCTCCTATCTACTGTGAGTTACAGTGCATTAGTTTACAGTATAGAGGGAAAAAGATATAATAGATACAATCTATGTAGATCATTAGACAATTAATCAAAAGAGAGTTCATTAACACTAGGAGGTGCGTATGTTAAATAATAAGTCAATATTGATTACAGGTGGTACAGGTTCCTTTGGAAATGCATTTGCAGAATATGTATTAACACATTATAATCCACATCGTGTAATCATTTATTCCAGAGATGAATTTAAACAGTTTAATATGAGTAATAAATTCAGACAGATGTATCCAGAGCAATACAGTAAACTGCGATTTTTTATTGGTGATGTTCGTGATGAGTCGAGATTAAAGAGAGCTTGTGAGGGTGTAGATTATATTATTCACGCGGCAGCTCTTAAGCAGGTACCTGCTTGCGAGTATAACCCCATTGAAGCGGTTAACACCAACATTAATGGGGCGACGAATGTTATCAATGCAGCCCTAGATAATGGAGTACATAGGGTAGTTGCCTTATCGACGGATAAAGCAGTAAACCCAATTAATCTATACGGAGGAACGAAGCTGGTATCGGACAAACTGTTCATTGCAGCCAATTCCTATGCAGGTTCTCATGACGTCAGATTTTCTGTAGTTCGCTATGGCAATGTGGCAGGCAGTAGGGGATCAGTAATTCCATTTTTCCAAAGCATCATTGATAAGGGAGAAACCGCCCTGCCAATCACAGATATGAGGATGACTAGATTCTGGATTAGCTTACAACAGGGTGTGGAACTTGTTATTAAGGCATTGGCAGAATCTAGAGGGGGGGAAACCTTTATTTCTAAGATCCCTTCCTTCCATATAGGAGATCTAGCTGAAGCCATGCTTCCTGGCTGTATAAAGAAGGAGATTGGTATAAGAGAGGGAGAGAAGCTTCATGAGATTATGATTACCTCAGAAGACTCCTTCCATACCTATGAGTATGAGCAACACTTTATTGTCTATCCGCATTATACTTGGTGGGACAATGAAAAGATTGCAGAAGGTGGCAAATTAGTTGAGCCAGGATTTTCTTATACTTCAGGCAATAATAATCAGTGGATGAGTGTAGAAGAAATTAGAAGAAGACTTACGGAAATAGAGTATCACTAAAGTCCGTGCATACCAATTAATTACTGGGAAAGGACATATAAAGAATGGGAGAAGAACTAGCTATTTTTGGAGGAACACCGGTTCGAACAGAAAAGATATATTATGGGCATCAGTACATAGATGAAGCAGATATCGCTGCTGTAACAGATTCATTACGGGCACCACTTATTACTCAAGGCCCCCGGATTATCGAATTGGAACAGGATCTTTGTCATTTAACAGGAGCAAAGTATGCGGTAGTTGTTGCTAACGGGACGGCAGCCCTTCATATTGCCAGCATGGCTGCTGGAATAAAAGAAGGAGACCAGGTGATTACTACCCCTATTACCTTTGCGGCATCTGCTAATTGCGTATTGTATTGTGGCGGGACCCCTGTATTTGCGGATATTAATCCTAATACCTATAACATTGATCCTAGCAAGATAGAAGAATTAGTAAATGAACATACCAAAGCAATAGTGGCAGTGGATTTTACGGGACAGGCAGTGGAATTAGACAGAATTCGTAAAATCTGTAAGAAACACAATCTGCTACTCATAGAGGACGCGGCTCATGCTATCGGAACCACTTATGATGGAATTCCTATCGGTAACCTTGCTGATATGACGACTTTTAGTTTTCATCCAGTAAAGACCATTACAGGAGGAGAAGGTGGAGCAGTCCTAACTAATAGTAAGGAGTTATATGAAAAGCTCAGTTTATATCGTTCTCATGGTATTACAAGAGATTCTTCTCTTATGTATAATAAATTTGAGGGTGATTGGTATTATGAAGAAATCGATTTAGGTTATAACTACCGTATGACTGAGATGCAGGCAGCCCTACTTTCCAGCCAGTTAAAGAAACTTCCTATCTTTATGGCAAGACGTAAGGAGATCGTTGCAAGGTACAATGAGGCATTTGCTGATATGGAAGGACTTGTTCTTCAAAAGGAGATACCGGAGTCAGATACTACCAAGCATTTATATGTTTTACAGTTGGAGCTAGAGAAGTTAAAGGTGGGCCGTAAAGAGGTATATGAAGCACTGGCAGCTGAAAATGTACAACCGAATGTTCATTATATTCCAGTATATTATCATCCTTATTACCAGAAGCTGGGCTATCAAAAGGGCCTTTGTAAAGAAGCAGAGCGCTTATATGAAAGAATACTTACCATCCCTTTGTACTATGGCATGAGTGACCGGGATGTAGAGGATGTGATTACGGCAGTGAAGAAGGTTATAACCTACTACAGAAAGTAATATTAGAGGAGGATAGACATATGGGTGCAATTGCTATCATTACAGCAAGAGGCGGAAGTAAGAGAATACCTCGAAAAAATATGAAAGAGTTTTGTGGAAAGCCTATTATTGAGTATTCCATACAAGCGGCTTTAGACAGTGAAATCTTTGAAGAGGTTATGGTCTCTACAGATGATGAAGAAATCAAAGAGGTTGCATTAAGGGCTGGAGCCAAGGTACCATTTATGAGGAGTGAAGCCACTTCCAATGACTATGCCACCACGAGAGATGTACTAATGGAAGTTCTAGAAGTGTATAAAAGCCAGGGGTGGGAATTTGAGGAGATGGCTTGTATTTACCCAACAGCTCCTTTTGTTACAGGAGAGAAACTAAAGAGAGCTATGAATCTACTACGTGAAAATGCCTGTAATGGGGTAATACCTGTAGTGGGTTTTTCATTTCCTCCACAGAGAGCATTCATACTGGAGGAAACAGGGTGTCTTAAGTATAAATATGAGGAATATCAAAGCAGTAGGTCTCAGGATTTAGAACCTTTCTACCACGATGCTGGCCAATTCTACTGCTATAACGTAGCAAGTTATCTGAAATGTGATGGTTATCTAAGAGAGAAGATTTATCCAATCATTTTGCCAGAAAGTGAAGTTCAAGATATTGATACGGAAGAAGATTGGAAGATAGCGGAACTGAAATATAAAGTAATGGAGTAGTGAACAATGCAACTATGGGAAAGTATAGAACAAGGAAAAACGTATATTATCGCTGAGATGAGTGCAAATCATGGCAATAGTTTAGAAAATGCAAAAAAAATTGTACATAAAGCAAAAGAGGCTGGAGCAGATTGTCTGAAAATACAGACTTATACTGCAGATACGTTGACCATTGATTGCAAAAATGAATATTTTGAAATACATAATGGTTTGTGGGATAAACAATATTTATATGATTTATATAGTAAGGCATCTACTCCCTGGGAGTGGCAACAAGTAATAAAAGAAGAGTGTGATAAATGTAAGATCGATTTTCTTTCTACTCCTTTTGACAAAACTTCCGTGGATTTTCTTTGTGAATTAGGGGTAGATGCAATTAAGATTGCATCTTTTGAGATTGTGGATTTACCTCTAATCTCTTATGCCGCTAGTAAGAATAAGACTATGATCATATCTTGTGGAATGGCAACAAAAACTGAGATTGAGGAAGCTGTGGAAGCATGTAGGAAGCAGAAGAATGATAAAATCGTGTTATTAAAATGTTGTAGCGAATATCCAGCAGACTTATCTGCTATGAATTTGGTGACGATTCCAGATATGATTAAGGAATTTCATGTTCCAGTAGGCTTGTCCGATCATTCCCTTGGTATTGTTGCGGCTATAGTAGGGTGTTCCTTAGGGGCATCGGTAATCGAAAAGCACATTTGCTTAGGCAGAGAGATTGTAACACCAGATAGCGAGTTCTCTCTGACACCAGCAGAATTTCAGAAAATGGTAAATGCAGTTCGGTGTACGGAATTATCTAAGGGACAGATTAGTTATGGTCCAACTGAAAAAGAAAAATCATCCATGGTGTTTAGGCGTTCTGTCTTTGCAGTGGAAACAATAGAAGCCGGAGAGAAATTTACCGAGACAAATATAAGAATTATTAGACCTGGATATGGTGTCTTACCTAAGTATTATGAGAAATTATTGGATAAAACATCTCATAGAACGATACATCGGGGGGAACCTATCCTTTATAGTGATCTGGAGAATTGATATGAATATATTATTATTACGGGAAAATCCTGTAGCAAGCAAATTGGAAACATGGTTAAAAAATAACGGAGATACCGTTTATACAACAGCAGCAATTGTTCAGAGGGAGTTTATTAAGGAACGTAACATTGATTTAATCATCTCCTATACTTACAGGCATATTATTAGTAAAGATATCATAGAGGCTGTACAAGGAAATATCATTAATCTACATATATCATATCTACCATGGAATCAAGGAGCTAATCCAAATCAATGGAGTTGGATAGAGGATACTCCGAAAGGAGTGACAATTCATTATGTAGATGAAGGGTTAGATACTGGTGATATCATTGCTCAAAACTTAGTGGAAATGGATAAGACGATTACCTTAAGGGAGTCATATGATTTGTTGAATGATGAGATTATAATGTTATTTAAAAAGATATATAATCTGTATCCCTATTGGAATGAGATGCGAAAAATAGTAAGAGGAGAGGGAAGTTATCATTCCATAAAACAGTTTAGCCAGTATAATATGCTAATTCAAGGGAATTATGACATTAGTGTTGAAGAATTTTGTGAGAGAGTGAAAGAATACAATGAAAGTCATATTTAGAGCAGATGGTAATGCGAATATTGGTATGGGCCATGTGATGCGTTGTTTATCATTGGCAGACG
>JAEYPA010000110.1 GCA_023411225.1 Bacillota bacterium | reverse complement strand
TGCCATCCGGCTTCCTTCAGATTTGTCGTCACCGACAACACCCTTGCCATTGGCTAAATCCTTCCCATCACCGGGCGGATTAGGAGACTTTCACTCCATAAGAACGTGCGCCCGCCGGGCGCACGACGGAAAAATGCCATTGCAAAACTACTAGGTTCTGCAATGACATTCTTGACGAATTTCATCTAATTATTGTTCTTATCTATCCTTACTGAGATTTGCAAAGCTAATCACCACTTATAACATAATCTCACTTTGCTAAGAAATCCTTACTAACTAATATGAACTCATCCTTATTTGACATCATAGAAGGATGTTCTCCATGTTCAAACAAATAATGTTGTCCATGCCCTATCTTTTGTATCATTTTTGGAAATAATTCTTCATACATTCCCTTAGGAAAGAAAGAATCCTCTTTACTCCCTGTAAAAAGCACATCCGGTTTCAGGTCACAAATTGATTTATGGAAGAACTTTACTATGTGCTTAGCATGAGCAATGATTGCCTCTGTGTCAGCATCAACAACACTTTCCCAATCTGTACCATTCATCATCTCATAGAACATTTTTGCATTCTTGTCCTTTTTTGAGAATTCACGCCCTTGACGTAATAATTCAGTGACTTTTAGATTGGCTTGTTCTCCTTCAAAACTATCGGCAATAAGTTTACTTACTAAATCTGGTCGTTCCAGCGCAATATTTATACCAGCAAGAGCACCACCACTTGTTCCTATTATATTCACATTACAATAGCTTTTTTGCTCTAATAAGTGAATTACTTGCATTGCTTCATCATACCATAAATCTTCTGGCCACTTCTCAACTCTTTCTGATTTTCCACAACCTAAAAAATCAATAAGAATAACCTTGTAACTCTTAGCGTATTCTAATGCCATTTCAGAAAACATAACAGAGGAAGCCGTATTTCCATGCAGTAATACCAGTGGTGTTCCATTTCCAATTTCTTTATAATAAATCTTACTTGATTGATAGTTAAAATAAGCCATAATAGCCTCCTGTTTATATTTAGTATTCTGTATCCTATAGACAGCAAGACCGATATTCACTTATTACGGCCTTGCCGTTACATCCAAATTCCCATTTTTTATACCTCCATCAAAGCTGAATTAAGTAGACATTTGTATTTATACTAATTCCTTTTTCATCAAAAGTAAGGAATGCTTGGTTTTGCCTATTAAGACAGATTCACAAGCAAATTGCATAAAACCTCTCTTTTTATAAAAAGAAATGGCAGGTTTATTTATTTCAAGGACTCCCAACGTTAGAATATTTTTTCCATTTAACTTAGCAATATTTTCGGCTTTCGTCATAAATTGTGACCCCACACCCATACCTTTAAAATTTTTAAGCATATATAATCGTTCAATCTCTAAAGAATCTGGCTTCAAGATGTATTTCATATACCCTGCAACCAAATCATCCACATAATATAGTAAAAAATAGTTTGCCTTATCTTCTATCTCTTCTTCCAAATGTTTTAGAGTATACTTGTTGCTTACATATTCTTTGACATCTTCTGTATCAATTAGATCATTAAACGCTTCCATATATGCAGTTTGACTAATTCTTTTCAATTCGTCTAAATCATTAAGGTTGCCATCTCGAAAATATTCCATTCTTCTTCTCCTATAATCATTAAAGATTTCTGTACTGTCAATGCCACATTCACAGCTGTATCCATTTTTCCCCGAATACATTTATTCCCATGATACGGAACTCACCATGAAAAGTCAAGTTATAGATTATGATAGATAGGAGTCATTTTATCGAAAGTACAAAATTGTGTGAATCCAAGTCTCAATAACTCCTGCTTTGTCTCTTGAATATGAAATCCCAGATGCTCTTTTTTATGACAGTCACTTCCTATCGTGATTATGGTTCCTCCTAGTTCTTTATACAGCTTAAGAATATTTCTCGATGGAGTAAGATCAGGTAATCCGTATCGGTAGCTTGACGTATTAATCTCGATACCCTTACCATCTGCTATCACAGTTTTCAAAATCTCAGTCACAAGTGGTTTGATTTTTTCAAAAGGATAACTACCGGCTTTATCATAACGGCTGATTAAATCCAAGTGTCCTAATACGCTGTAATTATGATACTGCTTTACAAGGGCTAGTATTTCTTTATAGTAACGCTCGTTGTACTCCTGTTGTGTTCGTCCACGCTGAAATTCCTGTGTCCAGAACTCTTTATCTTCCACCTGATGAACAGATAATATGACAAAATCCAGAGGACATTTAGCAAACAATGCTTCATACTGTGGGATTGTGTGAGTCTGCATTCCAAACTCTAATCCCATCTTTATAGATATCCGGTTGAAATAGTAATATCGAAGTTCTCGAATTGTGGCTTCATACATATAGTAATCCACATTTACCATTTCCATCTGCTCTGGTTCACCAGGACCTCCACTACGGTATTCTATGCCGCGAGGATCATCGCAGTCCCTCTTTACTCCATAATCCACATGATCCGTAAAGCATATTTCATGCAATCCCATGTGAATTGCATCTATAATTGCATCTTCCATCCGATATATAGAATCATCACTGAATTCAGTATGCACGTGATAATCAGCCCACATATTCTTCTCCTTTCTTTCCACTAGTTTTTTTCTTTAATAACTCGTGCATTGCAACCATCACTACTAATATGATTAATAGGTAAATTGGAAGAAGAGAAACTGTAATATAGTTTGCTACCAAACCAAAGATTGGTGGCATTATGCAGGTTCCCACATATGCACTTGCCATTTGCACTCCTATAATAGCCTGAGATTTATCTGCTCCGAAATGTGATGGTGTAGAGTGAATAATGCATGGATAGATAGGCGCACAGCCCAGACCAATCATGATTAATCCAGCCAGTGATACATGTTGCCCAAGTGGTAGAAGCATTGTAATCACACCTAATCCAATAATCAGTTGCCCCATACGTATCATTTGAACATCACTTAGTTTCATCGTTATGAATCCGCTTAATGCACGTCCAATGGTAATCCCGATAAAAAACATTCCTGCAAAACTCGCAGCTGTATCAGCAGAAACTCCTTTATATAGTGTCAGATAGCTACTTGCCCAAAGACCTGTTGTTTGTTCTACCGCACAATAACAAAAAAAACATAACATTACTTCTTTTGTACCAGGTATTCTAATAATCTCCCGTAGTGATAGGGCTTTTGCGTTTATTTCTTTTTTATTATCACTTATTGACTGATTACGTTTTTCCCACAGTGGTAAGCTCATTATCAATACTGCCGTCAAAATAATCTGTAATAATGCAATCATACGATAACCGCTGTTCCATCCCATTTCTCTGCTTAGTGCATATCCCATAATATAAGGGCCCAAGGTTGCTCCAACGCCCCACATACAATGAAGCCAGCTCATGTGTCGGCTTTTATAATG
Source organism: Bacillota bacterium (assembly GCA_023411225.1). Classification (GTDB taxonomy): domain Bacteria; phylum Bacillota; class Clostridia; order Lachnospirales; family Lachnospiraceae; genus KM106-2. The sequence goes on along the minus strand of JAEYPA010000110.1, from coordinate 48,738 downwards.
AAGTGCAACATAATTATTTAAGGACGCATCCACGCTTCCAGCACCAAGTCCATAAGGAATAGCCCATATACAAAGTACTAGGAAAGAATGACTAATTGAAAACCCTAACAATGCAGTCGCAGTCATTGCAACGCTGATAGCTACGATCTTTCCAGTTCCTAATTTTCGTGTTAACCTGTCACTTTGCAAACTAGAAATAATCGTTCCAACCGCAATAATCATTGAGATAATACCAGCAGATGAAATTGGGACTCCCAATTCAGAATACATAGTAGGCCATGCAGAGCCCAGAAGTGAATCAGGTAAACCAAGGCTAATAAAAGACAAGTATATCACTATTAACAATAATTGAAACATGTATAATTTTCCTCCCGGTTTCGATCATAATTTTTTATTCTATAACTCATATAACTCTCATTTACAAAAATACTCTATAATTTAAATAATAACGACTTTTTATCTTGTATCAATCTTAATTTAGACCTATAATATAACAAAAACGACCTTCTATAGTTTTAAGGAGATACACCATGAATTTATCACAATGTTCATTGACTACTAATCATTCAAAAAGAGAGCTACATCCACATGGCACTTTAGAGTTTCAATGTGCTGGGTACATTTCCACGCATACAAATAATCCCGGAGATGCTATTCCTTGGCACTGGCATGATGAGTTAGAAATTATATATATAAAAAAAGGAACCTTAAAGTTACAGATTCCATCTAACACCTACCTATTAAACGAAGGTGATTGTGCGGTAATTAACTCACATATTCCTCACTACATAGTTGCAGTTTGTTCCTGTGAATTACATTCACTGGTATTTAATTCTTCTGTTATTACTGGAAATACTAGTTCCGCATACTATCAGAAGTATATGCAGCCATTACTATCATGCTCCTCTTTTACCTGTATTACTTTTGAGGCGCAGCACCCAGATATAGCACAATATTTCTGCAAGGCATTCGAAGCATTGCGAACTGATTCTTTTGGCTATGAATTTACAATACGTGAAGAACTATCACACATTTGCCTATATCTTTATAATTATTTTTCAAACCAGCTATTCACAGCAAAACAAACACAGAACTTAGACAGTATTCGTATCGAAAAAATGATAGACTTCATTCATAATCATTACACAGAGAATATAACATTGACAGATATTGCAGAAACAGCAGATATTGGAGTACGAGAATGCCTGCGTTGTTTCAAAAGAACAATTGGGCAATCACCCATACAATATTTACTCAAATACAGATTAATGCAAGGAGCAAGTTTGCTTTTGACCTTCCCCACTTTAAGTATTTCAGAGATAGCAACTAACTGTGGATTTGATCATCCTAGCTATTTTTCTAAAATATTTAAGCGGTATTATTATTTCTCTCCAAAAGAATACAGATATTCACAATTAAACAGTTTCCATCTTTCCCAATCATATAGTACAAAGCTGTAACCCAAAGCTGTAGCTTTGTACTATAAAAAGAGACCTTCCATCCTCTATTAGCTTGAGAATGTACGGTCAATTTTATTATAACATACTCATTATCTCTTCTCCTGACATAACTCGTGCAAAAGCAAATCTTAAAATATCTAGTTCTGCTTTCTGCATCTCACTATTATAGGTTGATGTTATATCTGAACCAAAAATCACATAATAACTTCTTTCATATGCCTGCCGGGCAGTTGTCCCACAGCAACAATTTGTTAGCGTACCGCAAATTATTACTGTATCTTTTCCCATCTGCTTTAAAATAGTATCTAAAGGTGTATCATAAAAAGCTCCATAGGATGGTTTATGTATCACTATTTCGTCAGGTTGTGGTGCTAACTCATGCCAAACTTTTCCTTTTGTAAACCAAGTATCCTCTGTACCCAACTCAGGAAACCTGTTTGGCATAAAACTGCCACTAACGGGTCTATCCATAAAATTATGTGTATTACTAAAAACAGTATAAATCACAGGTATCTTTTTTTCTCGACAAAAACTAACTACTCTTTTTATTTTGCTTACTTGTCTAGTTGCTTCAGGTATCCATGATGAGGTCCACTCTGGTTTTACGAACTCATCCTGCATATCAATAACAAGCAAAGCACATTTCTGTGGATCTATAGGAAATTGTGCTATCCCATTATTATACGCATTAAGCGCATGTTTCATAATTTCTTCTTCATTATATTTCATCATTTATTTCCTCTTTAATTAAACCTTATTTTATATTATCATAACAAGCAATACTCCGCAAATATTTGCTAATAAGTGCGAAATCCAGCATATATAAACATTTTTAGTTTTATAAAATAATATGCAATATATAACACTATCAATAAAAACCCATATTATGTCGTATATAACTACAATAGGAGAACCCATTGAAAAATGTCCTATAGCAAAAATCAAAGATGTCATTATAATTGCGACTGTATTATTCAGACATATGCTAAATTTCCTTTGAAGAAAACCTCGGAAGCATATTTCCTCCGCTAATGCCAATACAAAAAGCTGTGGGATAAGTATAAATAACTTGTCAAAAGCTAGAACCGGCTGAGTTCGATCAATTACATGAGCAAAGTAATCAGGTACAATTAATTTTGATAAAAGAAGGGAAGTATATCCTGTTCCAATAGGTAATAATATGAGCCACCAGTATTTGGTTAAATCATTCTTCATCCCTTTAATTCTAAAGCCAATTTCCTCAAAAGATTGTTTTCTTACAATTTTTTCAATCAAAATATACGGAATGATAAGTATATACAAACCTACTTGTATTGTGATTATCAATCCCCAAATAATAGCAGGTAATAATTCTTTTACCACCATTTCTTTATCTCTGATTAACGAATTGTTTTCGGTATTCATAATACATTCCTCCACTTTGTAAGATAAATAAAGTCTAACTAGATATATTTATACTGTCAACAAATAAGAGTGTAAGTTGCATTATAGCATGGTAAGTTGCATTATTTACGGTTTTGTAATGCTCTTAATCCAGCATTTATTTCTCTAGAATCTTTTAATTGGAGAAGTTGACTAATAAAATTGACTACAAAGTACACGATAAGGATAATCCCCACAAAAAGCATAATCTGAAGTATATCGAGATTTTTCCCAATTAGAATAGTAAAGCCTATGATGATTATTTCCAATGCCAACAAATGTAAAACTTTACGAATAACAGTCTGACGCAAGTTTAGCTCCTTCCGTGAGTATAGAATAATCGATGGAAGTGTACCTAACGTCGCACCTATTAAAGGGGAATAGAATGCACTAAAACCGAACAGTGCTTCTGCCTGAAACATTGGCCCAAAAATAGCTGTTGACACATTAAGACAAGTGACAATTATAAAGAATCTTATGGCACAAATCCGTAAAAACGAACTAAAACTCATTGTTCTACACCTCCTAACATTCTTTTTAATGCGGACACATAATGGCGTGAAATGATTATTTCTTCTCCGTTAAAAAGCTTTGCTGAGAACCTTCCATTAAAAATTGGATAAACACTGTCAACTTTCATTAAATTAACCACCATTGATTTTGAACAGCGAAAAAACCGCATGAACTTACTGGCTTCCTCAAATTCATACAGCTTAATTTGTAATTGATATGTATCTTTTTCGGTATAAGCAAATACTTGATTATCCACCGCTTCAACATAATAAATATCTGTTACAAACAGCTCAACCATTCTTCCATCTTCATAACCAAATAAAGAAGTATCTGTAGATTTTATAAAATTAATAATACTATTTACTTTGTCTGATACACTGTGACATTGTATAACCACTCGCTCAGACTGCTCTTGTTCTATTTCTTGTACCGATACCTTCATTTTCTCCTCATTCACTTTTATTTTTCTTTCGCCTTAAAACTAAAAATTTGCTTAGATTCCATTCTGACATCTAAGCAAATTTTACCACACATATCCTATAAATTCAAATTCTGTTATGTATTCAGTAAAGCTTTCACCTGTTCTTTCCTTTCGAATAGAACGCACCCACCACTATGTTCCTCCATTAGTACATTACCATCACGGAGACCTAAGAACAATTTCGACTTCAAAGCATCCCTTAATGAACTATCTTTCACATTAATATCAGAATATGGCGAGAAAGGGCATGGCTCTGCTCCTCCATGAGAATTGATATGAAAAAATCCTCTTCCGGCTGCAAGACAACCTCCAGTCGATTTTTCATCTCCTGGAAAAGAGACAAACAACATCTTATCATGATATACCCTTATTTTTTCTAATTGGCTTTTTAAATATTTGCGTTCCTGATTGCCTAAAGCCAGGTAGGTTGCCTCTTCTGTAACAGGGACAAACTCAACATAGAATATCACTTTACAACCATTCTCTTCTAATTTCTTAAGAAATATATCCGATGTAACTTCTTTTATATTTTCTGTTGTTACAGTGATTGATGCTCCAAAAATTATTCCGTTGTTCTTCATAAGCGACATTGCTTTCATGACTCTTTGATAAACGCCAATACCTCGTCTATTGTCAGTAATCTCTTCTTGACCTTCTATGCTGACAACCGGCACAAGATTCCTATGCAGAACTAGCAGTTTTATATATTCATCATCTATTAATGTTCCATTTGTGAAAATAGGAAACAAAATCTCCGGAATATCCCCGGCAGCCTTTATGACATTCTTTCGAATCATCGGTTCTCCGCCAGCTAAAAGTATAAAACCAATTCCAAGATCTCGTGCTTCAAAGAATACATTCTTCCATTCCGCTTCTGTAAGTTGACTGACAGGAGCACTATCGCTGCACCCGTGATTTGCCCTCGAATAGCATCCTGAGCAATGGAGATTACAACTGCTTGTGATACTGGTAATCAAAAATGGTGGAATATGTTCTCCTTTTTCTTCCGCCACAGCTCTCTTTTTATTTGCAACTTTCGCAGCAAGGGCATACTTTGCCATAAATATGCTTTCTGCGGGATTTTTTAGCGTTGCCTTTACTGCATTCTTAATAATGTTCTCAACACCTTTTGTCAGGTATTTTTCCAAGTTAAACTCTTTATTCATAATCTTCCTTTCTATATACACGAATAAATTCTTCTATCTGACTATCAAGTATTGTCAATGCTTCATCCTTCTTGTCCGGATGATCCACATACATTGTAAGCAACAAAAAAATTGGTGCATAAAAACTAATTGCCACTGCCCTTGCATCTCCATTACGAAATATTCCAGCCTTCATCATCTCTTCAAACAGACTTGTTTGATATGAAATTGCATCGTCCATGAAAATCTGACGGAACATGCCATAAATCTGTTCATTCTGATATTGCTCCATGTGAGCTATGCGCCAGAACTTGGATATATAAGGATCTGTTAAATAAAACATAAACACTTTTCGGGTTAATTCTTTCAGTTCAAAATAATCTACTTTATGATAGAAATTTGAAGCTTCCGTATATTGATCCACATTTTGCGGTAAACCCAAGGTATCTGACAAGTTTGAAATATGTTCATTAATTAGAGTAACTATTGAATTAAATATTTCCTGTTTACTCTTATAGTGTTTATACAGTGAAGCGTCTTTAATCCCTACTGCTTCTGCAATTTGCTTTACGCTCGTTCCTTTATAGCCCTTCTCAGCAAATAGTGTCAATGCTTCTTCCGTAATTCTTTCTTTCGTATCCATCCTAGCCCTCCTCCATTGACGATGTATGTATTCATTCATATGTAAGCTAGCGTTCACTAGCAATTAATATTATAAGCTAGTAAGCACTAGCCGTCAAGACTTTATTTCATACCTAAATAAAGTGGAAGATTAGCTTCTAGTTTAAAAACATACATCCGTCAGTTTTTCAACCAGAGAATTCCGTGTTGGCAGAACCTATAATTATCATAATGGAGGAAAAGGAAGGCAGTAAAGTTCTTTTGACAATACTCTTTCGTAACTGCTCTCTGATGCTTATTTTTCTTCTTGAAGAGAAAACGTACGAATTTTTTCTATTAAAATCCACACAATACCTGGCAGAAAGAAATGATTGAAATAACCATGAGTTTATCCGTCTCGTAATACCAAATGAAAATTTAGACCGCTATACATAGGATGATATCACACTATTGATGAATCATATCAATAATGAAGCAAGAGACAGCATAAATGGCTGCACCCCATTTAAGCTGTCTCTTCTGCTTCTAAATTATAACCATCCTTCTGTATGGAATCTGAAATAGATGATCCTGACCATGTTACTCTACCATTACGTATTCACTCATTGATTGCCTCAATACCTAGCTTCCTCAGCTTCTCAAGGTTATCTAACATATTCTTTAGCACCTCAGGAGCGTGTCCCTCCCAATCTAACACTTCTCCCACTACTCGTAGTGGTGACTTGGTACGATAAGACCTTGTCGGATTACCAGGGAATTTCTTATCAGTTAAATTAGGATCATTCTCAAAAGTACCTATAGGCTCTACAATATAAATCCGACCTGGTTTGTCACCCATCGCAAGCTCAGCTCCCCATATAGCTGCATCTAGTGTCGCAGTCAGATAAACGAAGTTAGCCTTCTTTCGCTCCCCGTAATTTGAACTGTAGCCTGGTTTTAACAAGTCTCCGACCTTTAAATCGACTTTTGTACCGTGGTAGAAAGGTCCTGAATCCAGTGATATATTCATTAATTGTTCTAAGCCAGTTTCCGTTGTTAGTTTTTCAAGATTATTAAATATTTCCTCTTCGTCCCAGTTCCACCATTGAAGATTTAGCAAGAATTCAATTTTTTCATCACTAAATCTTTTTTTTATAAACTCAGCTGGATTACCTCCATATATTGTGTATGGTTCAACATTTCTTACTACTGTTGAATTAGCGGCAATAATCGCACCATCTCCAATTTTAATACCTGGCATAATGGTTACATTTTGGCCTATCCATACATCATTTCCAATCACTGTATCTCCTTTAAAAGGCAACTGTTCTACTGTTGGGGTTACCTTTTCCCAACCACAGCCAAAGATATTAAAAGGATAGGTTGTGATTCCGTTCATTCTGTGATTTGCACCATTCATAATAAACTTGATACCCTCTGCAATTGCACAGAACTTGCCTATTATCAGCTTATCTCCAAGAAATTCGTAATGATACTCTATATTATCATAAAATTTCTCTGGAGACTTTTTATTATCACTATAATAAGTATACTCTCCAATCTCAACATTGAATCTTTTTGGTAGATTGCTTATAAAGCAAACCGTCTTTATATTATTATTCGGATAAAGTTTTTTCTTATCTGGCCCTATCATATTATTCATACTCCTTCTTTATATTTTAACAATGAAGCCAGTACGGCTATACTTATCTTCCGTTCCTAAAAACTAATTAAGCTATATGCTTTATGTATGATTTCCTGTTTCCCAGCACCATCTTGCAATCCTCTCTATCAGGATCGGGTCAACCTTTCCATACGGAATGCGAATTGTCCCCTTGTCAATTTTATAATCCTTTAACTCGGCTTCAAATTCCGCCACCGCAGCAGGGCCGGGATAAAAGCCAATATGTTTCTTTGCGGCCGCAAAATGTATAATATTATGCTTTTTCCAATAGGTAGGCATGCTCCAAGAGATACGTTCCTCTGTATCTGGCAATGTATATCGCAACGTTTGCCGAATCAGCTGTAAATCCGCCCGCTTGTCGACATCCTGACATATGATATATTCATCAATTGTCTTTGGCTTATCCCCACAGAAATGATTTTGTTCTGTATATTTAAATTCTCTACCGCATTTCGGGCATTTCCACAAATAAATACACCTCCCATGTCTTCTAATATCCTTGCAAAACCACCGAAGATCAGCTCATGACATCAATACAACCGTCTCCACATGGGTAGAATGGACAAAATTGATGTCATTTAGACTATCCTACAAACATATTCTATCATGAACTATAAAAAAATCAATTGCACCATCGATGTTATACAATGATGCAATTGATCAGATAATTTTTAACTGCTGGTAAAACACAAAGAAGCTACTAGAATTAAGGGTGTAGTGGGCAAAATGGGTATAAATACATCTCTCGATTCAATGATTAAAGATAAAAAGCTCAGACAAATAATTATTATTTTATAGGCCTCATGGCTGCAATGTAGCAGCAATCAATCCATTATTATCAAGCTTTGATAATTCTATTACCTTATCCATAGAAAGACCCATTGCAGCTGTTATTCTTTCTCCATATTCCTTATCTGCTAGATAACAGTGAACTGCATGTCGATACTTAATATTATCCGTTACCGGCGCGATATCGGCGACTGTATTTTCAATCAATAGCTTACGCTTATCTTCCGCCATTAAACGGTATAACTCTCCACCGGCACGGAAATTATCATCCGTAGGATCGTCCTTTGGATCAAAACGATACATAGCACCTTCCAACTCTAGCGGAGGTTCTGTTACTTCGGGTTGTGCTGACCAATATCCCTCACTATTAGGAGAATATGCAGGTAAACCTCCATAATTACCATCGACGCGCATTGCGCCGTCACGATGATATTCGTTTACCTCACATCTTGCACGGTTTACTGGAATAAGGTTATGATTCACTCCTAATCGATATCTCTGGGCATCACCGTATGCAAAAAGTCTGCCTTGAAGGAAACGATCCGGCGAAAAACCAATTCCTGGAACAACATGAGCCGGTGTAAATGCCGATTGCTCCACCTCGGCAAAATAATTTTCAGGATTACGGTTTAGTTCAAGAACTCCCACTTCAATAAGAGGAAATTCTTTATGTCTCCATATTTTCGTAATATCAAAAGGATTTTCATAATGTTTCTTAGCCTGCTCCTCTGTCATAATCTGAACATACATGGTCCATCTAGGAAACTCCTTTCGTTCTATCGCCTCAAATAAATCCCTTCCGTGACTCTCCCTGTCTCGTCCGCAAATCTCCATTGCTTCCTGATTGGTTAAATTCTTAATTCCCTGCTGAGTAAGGAAATGGAATTTACACCAAACCCGTTTATTATCTTTATTATAAAATGAAAAGGTATGTTCACCGAAAAAGTGCATATGACGGAAGGATGCAGGTATACCTCGATCGGACATCACTATGGTTCTTTGATGAAAGCTCTCTGGTAACAAGGTCCAAAAATCCCAATTATTCTGGGCTGAACGCATACCTGTTCTCGGATCACGCTTTACTGCTCTGTTAAGGTCTGAGAAGTTATGTACATCACGGATAAAAAAAGTAGGTGTATTGTTGCCAACCAAATCCCAGTTACCTTCTTCCGTATAAAACTTTACAGCCACTCCACGAATATCTCGCTCTGCATCTGCTGCTCCTCTTTCGCCAGCAACTGTTGAAAATCGAATGAAAAGATCTGTCTTTGTACCTGGCTGTAAAACCTTGGCTTTTGTATACATCGAAATGTCACCCGTTACAGTTAAATTACCATAAGCTCCCCACCCCTTTGCGTGCATACGCCGCTCAGGAATCACTTCTCTGTTAAAGTGTGCCATCTTCTCCATCAGCCAAACATCCTGCATCACAACAGGACCTCTTGGTCCCGCAGTTAATGAATTCTCATTATCGGCGATTGGTGCTCCAACCTCATTCGTCAGCTTCTTACCTTTTTCCATCGTAATACCTCCTTATATGTTACTTTTATAAATCACAACCTTTAAAAATGGTTGATTTTAGAGATCTAAATTGAAAATCCCATTAGTATAATCGCAACATAAGCACAGCTTTTAGGCAACATCAGCATTCCGATTTTAGGATACCTCTTAGACAGTATGACAACAGGTAAATAGAATAGAAAACTTAATAATATAGCAAACCACATTAATGATAAATGTTCATCTGCCGCTCTTGCACCTTTAGCAAAAATCCCCATGACCATCATGCCCATTGCTGTAAATGGAATATTTCGAATAATCCCCCAAACAAACGACCCATTTTCATCTGTCCACTTATTGTAAGGAAGAATGCATAATATAATACGCAACAATGCAAGTCCGTAGATTATTATGTTAATAATTAAACTCACTGAAAATCCATAATAATCAAGTCCAATTTCCCATAAAAACAGATAAAATATAGTCATAGTAATAGATGTTACAAACTTTCCCATACCCAAAGAAACAGAATGACTCCAGTGTTTTCTGTCAGTCATCACATAGATTCGTGGGATCAGATGAAACGCATCGCCGAATCCCAAAATCAAAGCCATAAGCGCATATAAAAAACGTATACTGCCTATTTCAGCTGTTCGAAAAAGCATGCATGCTGATATTAGAATTGTTAAAAGGTAGGAAATATCAAACACTATTTCTACTTTCTTCATCACGTTTTTCTTTTTATTCAATTCAGCCATAAAAATATTTCTCCTATGGTATTATAAATTAATATGCTATATTTACACCTATTTTCTATTTCATTCTATGTTTTGTCTTATTTATCTATCATTATTCTAACAAATTTGCCATTATTCGTCAATTTAAATAATGTCAAAACTCCATCTAATTTATTTTAAAAAATACCCTTCGATATGGTCTCACAAACACGTACCGAGGGGTATCATCATTAACTTCATATTATATTATCTGTAAATCCTAGCATTCCGCCATTTCCAAGAAGCAGCTTTTTCGACACCAATCCTATCGTCTCCACATGGCTCGAGAGGATAGGATTGATGTCATTGAAATCGTCTGTCCAAGGGAACATATCCACTGGCATGGCGAATACAATTAATCACAGAATACTTATTCTAAAAATCCAATGATTTGTTTGCACAACATACCATTATTTGCTTATATCATACATTTCTCTGTAAGCCTTATTATGCATACAGTCCAAGAAATCTCTGTACGGCTTATGTCCGTCTGCATACTTCCATAAGGTTATAATAGTTGGTTCCACTTCAATAATAACTTCATTTCTCAAGTGGGTATATGTATCATAAGATGTTCTGAAATATCTTTGATAAACTTCACAAAATTCCGGTGCAGTACCAGAATTTCCAATGATCTTTGCGATACCTTCCATCTGAATATTATCAACACATAATGCTACATTTTGATTCTTAATCATTTGTTGAGCTTTTAAAAATTCTATATCCGTCTGGAAATATATTTTATAATTCATTATGACGCAGCTCATATTTCTTGCTGTTACTCTATCTTCGAAGCTAGTAGCCAACACCATTACCTTACTGTTACCCAATTGATTAAAAACCTCTTCCTTTATTACATTATAATTTAAATCCATTCTGCTCCTCCATTCGACCGCGCGTTTGTTTAGTTTTGATACAAGTTTTTCTTTACGCGTTACTTTTCCCTCAAATTTTTATTTATTTTAACTTACCGCCATGAAATACTAATTCATAGATCTTTACCGACCTGCAATAAATTTCCTCATGACCTTGGAACCATTCAAAACTTCCAGTAGAATAACAATGATAGGTGTAATCACCGCTTTGATAGAGTGCCGGTCCTCTGTAAGGTGCATCTTTTGTAATGTGACGTAAGGATTCTTTTAAAAAATCTCCCGAAAAATTATCGCTTATTATTCGTCCTGAGAAATTCATACACCAAACAGGTTTTCCCTGATACCAGACTGCTTCTTCTCCGCCAAATTGCTCCGCACCTATATAGGTATCAATATACAAGTAATCCCCCTCACTAAAATGTAGATCCTGGGACTGAGGTCTGGATGGAGCTGATCTCGGCCCATACGCTGAGTAGGTTGATGTCTTAGCTTTCAATAAAAACTCTATTATTTCTTCTATACAAGAGGTATCTTTTATTATATTCGAGAGAAAATAATCGCTTTCTTCCTCTTTCACAAGCCGATCAATGCTTGTTTTGAATGTATTACTTAACTTAATCAAATTTTCAATATCAGGGTATCCTTGCCCCAACTCCCATTTTGTAACAGCCTGCCTTGATATTCCGATAATTTCTCCCAAAGCTTCCTGCGAAAGCCCTCTTTCTCTTCTTAGAATTGGTAATTTATCTTTAAACTCCATGTTTACTCCTTTCAAACCAGATTATATTCTTGTAATTGACGTCTTTACATTTCTCATCTGTTGAAATTATCATATCAGTTCTAATTGTGTAAATCTACCAACCATTTAGAACTATATCGGCAACTATTGGTAGCAGAATAAATTTTCCCATCAGCATTACTTAATATACAGTCTACAATTATTGCTAATTCTGACTCCTTCTCTTGGATTTATTTAATTCCAAAGAAATACCCTTCGATATATTCCCACAAACACATACCGAAGGGTAAAAAAGTCAAAATAATTACTTTTATATTACATTATCTATCTAGTCCAATATTCTACGTATTTCCAAAATCCTCTTATTTTGACATCAATACTACCGTCTCCACATGTCCGGTCCACGCGAACATGTCCACCGGTACTATCTCTTCTACTTTATACTTTCTTGCTACAAGATACTCTAAATCATCTGCTAAAGTTTCCGGATTACAACTGATATAGACCACCTTTTCTGGTGCCAGCTTCACGACACTTGATAAGAAGGCTTCATCACTTCCAGCTCTTGGAGGATCCATAAAGACTACATCAATCTTTTTCTCCTTCTGGGCTTGTTCCACCATAAACTCTCCAGCATCTTTATTATAAAAGATGACATTTTTAATTTCATTTTGCTTGGCATTGGTAATAGCATCCTTGATTGCATCACTATTAAGCTCCACACCTATTACTTCTTTGGCATGCTTACTGGCGATTAAACCTATGGTACCAATTCCACAGTATGCATCAATTACTGTTTCTTTTCCAGTTAAACCTGCCAGTTCTATGGCTTTACTATATAGAATTTCTGTCTGAATAGGATTAACTTGATAAAAACTCTTAGGAGAGATACGGAAGGTACACCCACATAGCTCATCCTCAATATATCCCTTGCCATACAGAACTGTTTGTTTCTCTCCTAATACCATACTCGTCTGCTTGTCATTGACATTGAGAATAATCGTTGTAATCTCTGGATGCTCTTTTCTAAGGGCCTTTACAAAATTGTTTTTAGATGGAAGAATCGGAGATGACAAAACCAGAACAACCATAACTTGTCCCGATTTGTGGCCAGTACGTACCATTACATGGCGAAGAAGTCCATAGCCCGTGTCTTCATCATAAGTAGTAATCTTAAAGGATTTCAAGAAGCCTCGAATGGTATTTATTATTGCATCCGCTTTTTGATCCTCAATTAAACAAGTTTCAATTGGTACAATCCTATGAGTTCCTTCTTCATAAACGCCTGAAATATAAGTACCGTTTCTCAATCGCCCAAAGGTAGCATGAACCTTATTGCGATAATAGTACGGATATCCCATTCCAATAATTGGACTTACCTTTCCGAAATGTCCCACCAGCTTACTAACATTTTCCTGTTTTCTCTTAAGTTGCTGTTCGTAGGAGATGTGTCTAAGGCTACATCCTCCACAACGGTGATAGACAGGACAATCTACCTTACTTCTCCTTTTTGCACCGCCTTCTGTTCCCTGAGAAATACCTTGGCGTCTTGCCGGCTTATATCCACTTACTGGGTCCTTTTTCTCTGGTTTTTTTCTCCTTTCCATTCTCTCACTCATACTTTTCTTCTCTTTTTTCTTCTCATTTAGCTCTGGAGTCATTCTCTTTTCGATCTTTTCCAGCTTTTTAACAAATTCATCCTCTAAAGTCTTTTTTGATACATGTTTACTCATTTTACTCATCTTTACTTTCCTATCTATACTTTTCTATTATTCTACCATATGTCATTCTATTTACACACCTTCATAATCAAACGTAGGAATAAAGCTCTCACTGGCTGTTTCTCCCTCCTGGATATAACCATTCTCCACTCCTAGGTCAATGGCATACTCCACCAACTCATTATATTCTATATCGGTAAGTCTACGGTTTATCTCAGGATACTTCTTGACAAAAGGAAGGGGTGTATACTGATTCATTATGCTAATATAAATATTATCTTTATAGGTCTCATAGAGATAGCGAATGACCTTTTTTGAATCCTTTCCATATCCCGGTAATGCCAAATGTCTAACTATGACTCCCTTTATCATATGACCCTTAAGATTAAATTGAGGCGATCCAACCTGTCTCACCATTTCTTCTAGTGCAGCTTTAGCAGTGGTAAAATAATTCTTTGCCTTGGAGTAACGCACAGCAATAGCCTCCTCACAATATTTCATATCCGGCAGATATACATCTACAAAACCATCCAATTGTCGAAGTGTCTCCACCTTCTCATATCCACTGCTATTATATACAATGGGAATTTTTAGCCCTTGCTCTTTTCCTAACATTATAGCCTCACGAATCTGGAATACATAATGACTTGGAGTAACCAAATTAATATTGTTAGCACCCTTTTCTTGAAGTTCTATAAAGATGTCGGAAAGTCTTTCTACCGTAACAACTTTTCCCACTTCATCTGTAGCAATGTTACGGTTCTGACAAAACACACAACCCATGGAACAACCAGAGAAAAATACGGCTCCAGAGCCCTCATCCCCAGAAATACAAGGTTCTTCCCACATATGAAGATCAGCTCTTGCTACCTTAATCTGGCCATCCTCACTGCAATAGCCAGTTTGCCCAATATTACGATTCATCTTACAATCTCTTGGACAGATACTGCAGTTCTCCATATATTTCATTGTTTCCTGATGTAGTTTCTCATAGGATACTTTCTTTACATCCATGGTCAATAGAACTCCTTTTAATAATTGTTTGACTATTATACCACAAATTAATCAATATACAATTCCTATTGAGCAAAAAGCTGTGAGAACCCAATGGTACCCACAGCCTACTAATCATTCTTTATATCAATTACTCTTCCAATTTAAATCTATCTACGATTTCTTCCAATTCTTCAGACATTTTCTTATTGTCATCGGATTGTTGACTAATATTACTTGCTACATTCGATATACTCTCATCCTTTTCTACAATAACAGTGATAGCACTACCATTTTGTATAGATATATTTTGCAGATTTTCAACATTTTCTGCTATTTCCTTTAGAGAATTACTTAACGAATTGGTGGAAGTTGTGATTTCCTTAATTTCCTTCATTATATTATCTACAGAAGCACTATATTTAGAGGAGCTATTGGCAAAGTTTTTAAATTGTCCTGTTACATCTAATTCGATAAACTGAATAATCATATTAAAGCAATCATTTACCATATCTATACTTTCATTCACACTTTCACAAATACTCTGAATTCCAGATACCGTTTCCTTAGAGATATCCGCTAATTGACCTATTTCAGATGCAACTACTGCAAAACCTCTTCCAGCTTCACCTGCTCTGGCAGCTTCAATAGCCGCATTAATAGATAAAAGGTTAGTTTGAGAAGCTATACTTAATATAGTAGCTGTCATATCATTAATTTTATTAAGTTCATTTAATCGATCCATTGCATACTCAACTGATGCTTTTGTTTTGTCAAGAGTAATCTGACTTTCTTCATATGAACCCTGAGCCTGATGTTTCATTTCTTGTGCGCTCTCAATAAGTTGGCCACTGGACTTAGTGCTGCTTTCCAACTTCTCTAGAATATTGCTTAGAAGGTTATTTATCTCATATATTTCCTTATTAACCTTTCCAACAGCCTCATTGCTACACTCTAAACTTGCGCTTAATTCTTCTGTTGTAGCAATGTTATCTGTCACATCATCAACCAATTCTGTAGAAGCATTAGCAAGGGATGTAGACTTATTGCCAAGCTGTGAAGATACATCCTTTAATGTCACTACAATACCATGTAAGGAGGCAATCAAAGAATTAGCAGCCTCCGCTATACTTCCAAGCTCATCTTTTTTATTGACATATCTCTCTATATTCTTATTTGGTGTAATATCAAAGTTTTCAATTCGAACAAGTGCCTCTTTGATTGGAGTAAGTGGCTTTGTGGTTCTTCGAATTACCAATAAGGATACCAAAGTTAAGACAACTAATGCAGACAAACTTAATGCAAATTGTATTAATTGACTATCATTTACTGCAGCAAATATCTCATCGTTATTATTAGTAATAATAAAAATCCATCCTCTATCTGACATATACTTATAGGATGCCATATAGGTTTTACCGGAATCCTTGTACTCTAAATGATCGATCACATCATCCTTCTCATTAGTTACAGATGCAATGATATCCTTCACATAACTTTCTTCCGCTACCTTTGCAACTTTTTCTGGGTCATCGTTAAAGAGATACTCGCCTGTTTTAGCATTAACAACTGTATACTTTGCTTGATTCAACCCATTTATCTTATAGGAGTTTAGTTTTTCAATTAGATTGTTTGTGAATATTGCTCCTCCAACAAACCCTATTGTGTTTCCTTGTTCATCATCACACTCTCTATACATAGATATAACCTGATTTCCACTGGCAGGAGAAATCAAGATACCAGTATTATAGACACCTTCCGTTGCAGTTATCGAATCCTGCAATTTTTTTAAAGGGTCACCCTCTCGCAGATAAATTCCAGCTACTTTAGGATTGGTGTGAGTCAAAACATGGGTATTCCATTCACTAATATATACTCCTTCTAAAGCCTCCCAGTCAGCACTATATTTTTCCGTATAAGCCTGTGCTGCTTTGGTTGCCTCCTGATCCTGTGGGTTCTTAAGAAGAGCAGTAACTTCTCCTGCCCTACTAAAGGCTGTCAAATAATTCTCATTTTCTTTTACATAATTCTCTACAATAGTACAACGACTTTCAACAATAGTTTGCATGTTATTCTTCGTGTCTTTTCTTATTCTGTTCTGTATAGAGCTACCAAGCACTACAAATTGAACTGTCATTACAACAATCTGAATAAATACAATAATAAGCGTTATTTTAACACCAATCTTTCTATTCCTTTTCCTTTCTGTTACATCTTTTTTCATTATAAGCCTCCTTGTACCATATTATATAAATAAAAGGTATTTACAGCTTATATATCGACATATATTTATATTTATAGTATTATATATACATTTTAATATATTATTTTATCTTATTTATCTTTATGATATATTCTAATTTATTATAATTTATTATAATTCATCTTTATTTTACATTTTTCAGTTAAAATCTTGTATTCTCCTAACTGATTTACGAAAAACCCCGTATCAGATAGGCTAATATTTAAGCAAAAAAACAAGCCTGCATGTAGTCATGCAGCCTCGTTTTATTCAATCCATTTTGGAATTTCTATTGTAAAGCAAGTTCTTATCTCATCACTATCCACCGTAATAGTTCCTTTATGGGCCTTTACAATTTCTTTAGCAATAGCAAGTCCAAGACCTGCCCCCCCTGTATTCGAAGAACGGGCAGAATCCAGTCGATAGAATTTGTCAAAGATGATATTGAGTTTTTCCTTAGGAATTGTTTCCCCCTCATTTGAAATCTTAAGTATAATAGTGTTGGCTTCCTGTTTGGCTTCAATGGTGATGGCTGTATTGACATGGCTGTATGCAATCGCATTCTTGATAATGTTATTTACAACTCTTGCAAGCTTGTCCGGATCTGCATAGATGTTTAGATCTGGCTGTATCTGAAGAACTATACTTCTACCATTACTATTAAGAATAGGATAGAATTCATCTGCCATTTGTTCCAACATAAAATTCAAAGAAATATTTTCTTTGTTCAATTTCATAGCAGAGGCATTAAACCTTGTTATATCAAAGAATTCATTGATCAGCTGTTCTACCCTGTTGGCCTTATCAAGAGCTATCTTTGTATATTTTTCTCTTTGACTTTGAGACATATCAATATTATCATCCAAAAGATTTAAATAGCCTATAACCGAGGAAAGAGGTGTCTTTATATCATGAGCCAGATAGGCAATTAACTCCTTTTTCCTTTGCTCTTCTTGTTTCGCTATCTGTTCATTGCGAATATTCTGTAATTTCAACTCATTAAAACTTCTTTCAATCTCAATAAAATCATCATCAAGGGAAAGCACGGTACCATCCTTCTTAAACATAATGTTCAACTCGTTAATAACCTGTCCAAGCTTTCTAACTGCTTGAATCTCAACAAAAATCCAGCTGACAAATAAAATGATACAAACTCCCAATACAATAATCGTAGTCTTATTCCGAAGAACATTTACTGCAGTATCATAGCCAAATAAATCAGAAATAAAATCAATAACTACTCCACTAAATATCTTATTTTGTATATACAATAATGCAATCATTAGAACGAGTAGGGATAAAGCTATGATTGAATGATGACGAAAAAGTCTTCTTTGATATTTCTTAATAAAATTCTTATTCAACCTTATATCCCACTCCCCATACTGTTTTAATATATTTAGGGTTATCAGCTGTTTCCTTCATCTTTTCCCTAATATGCCTAATATGCACCATGATGGTATTATTAGAGTTAGAGTAGTACTTATCCCCCCATATTTCCTCAAACAAGTTGTCTGCTGAGAATACCACTCCACGGTTACTGCATAAAATCCAAAGCAGGTTAAATTCTGTAGGTGTAAGGTTGATTTGTTCCTCATCCAGTATACATTCGTGAGTATTTTTATTTAATACCAAACCAGAAAAAGCAATCACGCCTTCCTCAGTTTCCTCTGTCGTTACGCTGTTATATTTGGTAACTCTTCGAAGCTGGGCTTTTACTCTTGCCACTAATTCCAATGGCCGAAATGGTTTTGTAACATAATCATCCGCTCCTAACGTGAGACCAGTAATCTTATCAATTTCTGCCACTTTTGCAGTTAACATAATAATAGGAAAATTGTAGCTTTCACGTATTTTTTTACAAATTGTAAAGCCATCCACATCTGGTAACATAACATCCAAAATAGCTAACTGATATTTATTATTATCCATAGACGCTAAAGCATCTTTACCCAGATAAAATTTATTGACCGAATACCCTTCATTGGTTAAATATAATTCAATTAAATCCGCAATTTCCTTTTCATCGTCTACAACAAGAATCTTAGTTTCCATTGTAATCCCCCTGTGTTTTATTTATTTTTATAATAGAATATTGCTAATTGTGTTCGATCCCTTAGATCAAGTTTTTCTAGAATATTGCTTAAATAATTACGAACTGTACCTTCACTAAAAAATAGGATTTCACTTATTTCTTTATTATTTAGACCTTTAGCTACTAGTTCTATTATTTCCAATTCTTTTTCATTAATATTAGCTTGCTCATAATTAAAATGTTGTTTCTCTTCCATTAGTGATGGTAGTTTTTCTACAATTTCACCACCAAATACACTCTGTCCACTATATACAGCTTTAATAGCAGGAATAATACTCTCATAATTCTGTTTTAGAATATACCCCTTCACACCAATTCTCAAAGCCTTTACTATATACTCCGAGTCGGAAAATGTAGTTAGAAAAAGAATCTTAGCATTTGGATATTTCTCCAAAATAATTTCTGCTGCTGTAAGCCCTGTCATCCCCTGCATACGTATATCCATAAGCAAAACATCTGGTTTATATTTGGAATATAACTCCACACCCTCTGCTCCATCACTTCCAATACCCAATACCTCAACTTCCTTACTAGCTTCTAAAATAGTTTTTAACGACAATGAAACTAAGCGGTCATCATCTACGATTATTATCTTCATCTTCCCCTCCTAATCTATCTACTCCTTTGGAATAGATACATATATCTGGAATCCCTCACTTTGATAGGTTCTAAAAACTCCTCCAAGACTCAGAGCCCGCTCTTTCATATTTTCCAGCCCCATGCCTGGTGAGCCAATATCTTTCTTTTCTTTTTCTTTTGTACCATTATCTTTTATATTAAGTTGGTAATGACTGTCTATCTCCATCATAAAAATAATTATTTTCGTAGCATCACTATGTTTTACAACATTAGATAAAGCTTCCTTGACTATTGTAATAAAACAGTATTTGACACCAGGATTAATCTTTTTGGGCATAGAGTATTTAAACACTATATCATATTGTGTCATTACTGAGATTAACTCTTTTATCGTACTTTCCAAATCGATAGTCTCATCATGAAGATCATGAACACTACTTCTTATATTATTCATTGCCTCAGATAGGGTCTTTTGGAGATCCTCTAAATATCCCTTTAACTCATTATTCTTATTTAATGTAGACAATGCTCCTACCTGTAAGATGGATCTGGACAACATATGACCTACATTATCATGTATCTCTCTGGCAATTCTATTTCTTTCCTTTAATTTTGCGTAATGTATCTCATATTCCATGGAATCTAACAAGGCTTGATTTTGAGCTTTTAGTAGAATTGCTTTTTCTGTGCTATCATCCCGCAATCGTTTAAACTCTTGCTCTAAATGAAGAAGCTTCTTCGTTCTACTTGAAAGAAGAATACTAATAAGTACAGTTCCCACAAGAAATACACTGTATATTAAACTATAGCTTTGACTAAAACGATATAATCCAACTAGTCCTAATAGATACATATATGTACATTCCTGATTATAAAAATCATAGAACAGTAATGGAATGTATATAGAGTATATGGGTTCAAATACGCAGATGCATAAGTAAATTGTCCCTAATACAATAGTCTTTCTCTTATTATCAAACACATATATCATGCTATTTACAAATAATGCAACTATAATGGCAACGATATAGTAATCACTAAAATTATTTGATACCCCAAGTATAGATAAGAGAAAAAAAAGTAAACATTTATCAGTTACCACTTTCATATGTAATCCCCCCGAACAAATACAAAAACAAAGTATATATATTATATCAGATTTATTGTCATTATTCTATTTATTAATTCACCCATCTAAAATCGAATATGACATTTGTCATTGGTAACATTGATTCTAATCACTTACATTTTAAACATAGTTTTTATAAAATGATAATTGAAAATAAGATTTAATTAGTAAGGAGGATATTATGAGTAATTCAGTAGTAAAAATTGAGAATCTTGTAAAACGATACAAAGATTTAGTGGCATTGGATCATTTCAACTTAGATATTAAAGAGGGAGAGATATTTGGTCTCCTAGGTCCTAATGGTTCCGGCAAAACCACAACAATCAACTGTATTCTTGCACTACTTAGTTATGACAAAGGTGAGATTCAGGTATTTGGACAGTCTATGGAACCAAATAGCTATGGATTAAAAAGAGACATCGGCGTTGTATTCCAAAACGTTGCTGTATTTGATGAATTAACTGTTTATGATAATATTGATTATTTCTGTGGACTATATGTGACGGATAAGGAAACCAGAAAAGAATTGGTGAATGAAGCTATTGAGTTTGTTGGTCTATCAGATTTTAAAAAGTTTTATCCAAAGAAATTATCTGGTGGTCTATTACGAAGATTAAATATTGCCTGTGGTATCGCCCATAAACCAAAACTAATTATTATGGATGAACCTACCGTAGCAGTCGATCCACAAAGTCGAAACAATATATTGGAAGGTATTGTAAAGTTAAACAAACAAGGCGCAACTATTATCTATACCTCACACTACATGGAGGAGGTAGAACAGATTTGTACCAGAATTGCTATTATGGATAAAGGTAAAAACCTTGCGATTGGTACAACTGAGGAGTTAAAGCTTATGATTAAGACCGGAGAAACCATTATGGTTGAGGTATTAGGGTTGACGCCTGAAAATCTACGGGAACTTGGAGAGATTAAACATGTATTCTCTGTAAACTATGAAAACAACCAGTTAAAGATAAAATGTTCAGGTGGAAAACATAACCTAATTCGTATCCTAAATTACCTGCAGGAAAACACCATTTCCTTTGGGCGAGTATTTTCCGAGCTTCCAACCTTAAATGATGTGTTCCTCGAAATTACTGGCAAAGAACTTAGGGATTAGGGGGTGCCATATGTTTATACACTTATTTAAGTACAAACTTAAAATGCTTTTTAGACCTTCCGAAGAACTATTTTGGATCTATTTGTTCCCTATTATACTAGGAACTATGTTCTTTGCGGGTTTTGGTAACGTATCCGATAAGATAGAAACCTTCTCCACAATTCCGGTAGCTGTTGTAATGGAACAGGAGCCAAATGAGTATCTGAATTCTCTACTTACAGAGCTTTCCAGTGATTCAGAGGATGCCACCTTAAAGATAACAGAAACCTCTAAAACAGAAGCTGAAACGTTATTAAAAGACAATAAAGTTGATGCTATCGTCACCATTAATGAAGATGTTAAACTGACTGTAAATGGAAAGGGTATCAATCAGAGTATTGTTTGTATGATTTTTGATCAGTATAAACAGATTTCCGATACAATTACCAACGTGGCCAGTTCAAATCAAGAAAAAGTTTCTGAAGTTCTTACTACCATGTATAGTAAAATTAATGCTAATATAGAAACCACTTTAAATAAGCATGACAACTTAGATACCATGACCTGGTACTTCTTTTCTCTTGTTTCCATGAGTTGTCTGTTCGGATATCTCTTTGGATTAAAAAGCATTGTGGCTATTCAAGCTAACATTACCGTACTGGCAGCCAGACGTTGTGTCACACCAACTCATAAGTTAAAACTTATTGTCAGTGATATGTTAGCCTGTATTATTGCTCAGTATCTGTCTACTGTTCTCCTACTCATTTATCTGATTTTTGGACTAAAAATTGACTTTGGCGACAGACTTCCCTATGTGTTCCTAACTGCTTTTGTAGGATCGCTTGTTGGTGTAGCAAATGGTACATTCATCGGTGCTATTGGTAGATTTTCTAAAGGTATGAAAGATGCTATCGTTATGGGTGGAACCATGATTTTGTGTTTCCTAGGCGGATTGATGGTTGGAAATATGAAGGATATTATAGAAAAATCTGCTCCATTTATCAATCGCATTAACCCTGCTGCCTTAATTGCAGATTCTTTTTACAGTCTTAGCATATATGATAATTTAGACCGTTATATGCTTAATACAGGCATCCTTGTTATTATGACAGTGGTTATGGCTATATTAAGTTTCTGTCTAGTAAGGAGGGAACGTTATGCAAGCATTTAATCAATATCTAAAGATTTTAAAGAAAAACCTAGGTGGTGTTATCATTTACTTAATGATTTTTATGGCCATTACCTCCTTATTTAGTAGTTTTGGTAGTGACACTGCTAATGATAGTTTTTCTATGAAAAAATTAAATATTGCTGTCTTGGACCGTGATAATTCCCAGCTAAGTGAAGGGTTTAAGGAGTATATGGGATCCATTCATCACATTGTAGATATGGAAGATAATGTGGAAAGTCTACAAGACAATTTATATTATCGTAATGTCTCCTATATTTTGATTATCCCTAAGGGATATGGGGAGAAGTTGTCCCAAGGTAATCTGAATCAATTGGTAGAAAATATAAAGGTCCCTAACTCTTTTGAAGGAATCTTTGCTGACCAACAGATAGATCAATATCTAAAAACCATTTCCTCTTACCTAAAAGTTGGTTATGAACCAGCAAAAGCCCTCACTCTCACAAAAGGAAGCTTAGCTAAATCAACTGAAGTAACGATGATTGACACAGGAGCAACAACCACTGAAAGTCAAACTGATAAGATGTTTTTCTTCTTCCAGTACCTAGCATTTGTATTAATTTGTGTTACTATAGTTGGCTTGGGACCAATCCTCCTGACATTTAGCAAACCTGACTTAAAGAAACGTATTGATGTTTCTGCACTAAGCTTGCAAGCTAAAAACAGGCAACTAATCTTCTTCAGTTTCTTCTTTACAGTTGCTATATGGTTAATTTTCATGATTCTGGCCTATGAATTATACGGAACTAAAATTTTCTCTACCGCAGGACTATTATGTATGTTGAACAGCTTTATCTTTGCATTAATTTCACTTTCCATCACATACTTACTCAGCTTATTACTTAAAACAAGTGGTTCGTTATCTATTGTCAGTAATGTTATAGGACTTGGTATGAGCTTTATGTGTGGTGTCTTTGTTCCTCAGTCTATTATGTCAGAAAAAGTATTAAGTGCCAGTCGAATTCTACCTGGATACTGGTATATGAATGCACATAATAAACTGGTTGACTATAATGGAAGTTCCTCTCAGGTAAAAACGATATTTGCTGATTTTGGTATACTCTTAGGTTTTGCAGTTGTCATTTTAGCCGTAAGTCTAGTAGTTTCCAAAGTAAAACGAGACAATGCTTAATCACAATTAAGAAAAGCCGTAATATCTTTCTACATAGAAGGGTATTACGGCTCTTTCATTTTAAAGAATATTCTTATTTGGAGGCATAACCTTCACATAGAAATTAATGGTGTCTTCTTCATCTAACGTCGCTAAGAAGATATCCTCTACCTTATTTATCTTATACTTAGCAATTTGCTTTACCAGCCATGTCTCATCCTTCCCCATACGTTTTAGGTTGTCCTTTAGTACTTTCCCATCCATCATTACATTGGCAACGAGTGCCTCTTGTTTTGGATGAAGGCTTAGATCCATAGCGGTAACTGGCTTTTCACTGGCTATCGGAATGACACTCAGCTCTCCATTAGTTTCAAAGATAACTGTATCCACCTTAGACAGATCAAAGTATCCCATTGGACGAAGCATAGTAAGAAATTCATCCATATCCAAATGAGCCTTGGTAAAATTCTTCTTGTAGATTTTCCCTTTTTCCACCAATACGATAGGATGTCCTACAAGTAAATTACGGATTATCTTGCTCTTATCTGTACCAATGCAACACAAATAGGTAAATAACCCATAAACAATCATAGCTATAACATTATGAATTATTTTTTTATCTGTTGATATGGAGAGTTGTGCTGCTATCGAACCTATAGCAATACTATTAATATAGTCATACATGCTCATAGATGCAATAGTTCTGTTTCCAAGGGCTTTGGAGATTAGTAACAAGATAAATAGGGAAAGTAATGCTGACAACGGAATAATCCAGTATTCCATATTTTCACCTCTTGATGTCGTGTTTTTACTTTCCCTAGTATTCTCAATTCTCTGTCTTATATTCTATTTATGACAATCTGCTTCCTTAAAAATATCAGCATAGCAATTTTTCCTATATTCTTTATAATCATAATCAATCATTGTACCAATATCTTTATGATTTCTGCTACATCCTCCACCGAATAGGCAGCCACATATTCCACAACATCTTCCTCCACATCTTTCTGGATTGTTTCTACTCATTTTATTTTTATCTGTACAATCATAATTTTCCTGAGTGTAATCCATAGTTGGGCATTCTCCCTGCATCATCTCATAACCATCCTCACAATCAGGCATACATCTTCTATTTTCCCATGGATAACAGCCGTATTCTTCCCCTTCCTGCTCTTTTTCTCCACCAAAGAATATTGGGATAATTACATCAAGTTTAGCACCGCATTCAGGACAAGCTGGACACTCTCTTTGTGGTGGGCAACTTGGACAGGTTGGACACTCTCTTTGTGGTGGTCATTCTCTTTGTGGTGGACATTCTCTTTCTGGTGGGCACTCTCTTTGTGGTGGGCACTCTCTTTCTGGTGGACATTCTCTTTGTGGTGGACAGGTTGGACAAACATACTGTTCTTTACCTGATTGCTTATTCCTATATAATTTATTTAGGTTATCATTAACCTGCCTATATTGGTTTCTTCCCCTATTATTTTCTGTGTTCTCTCGACTATTCATATTAGTAGGTGGCATCATAGGAGTAGCCTGCCTTGGAGCTTCCTGACTGGATTCTCGTGGCAATATAGCGCCTTCTACAGGTACACATATTCTCGTTCCTATTTGCAGGTTATATATATCAACATTTGGATTTGCTTCCATAATCTTTGATAATGCCACATTGTGCATTTTACCGATTTTATATAAGGTATCCCCCTTTTGAACCGTATGGATCAACCCCGTACATCCACCGTTTCTCTCATTGTAAATATTGTTAGAATCTCGATATTCCATTGCTAACCTCCAGTTTCATCGTAGATAGTTCAATCTATACACTTATTTTCATAAAACTAATACTTATAGATACGTATCCAGTATTATTATATGTACCGTTTTTCCATAAGTGACGAGGAGCAAGATATAGAAAGAACCCGGTAACTGACTAATCAGTTACCGGGTTCTTTATTCAATCTTTTGAATCATCATCTTATGTATTTTACTATTTTATCTTTAGTAGTCATTTTATTTCTCTTTAGTACTTTTACTATTTTATCTTTAGTACCCTAGTCACTTCAGTATCTTTTTCGTACCCTTTTATCTGAAGTGTTTGTAGCTAAGCATGTTAAAACATATAAATATCTTAACATCTTCTTAACACTTATTATTATAGCACATTTTTTTATAAATTCAACATCTTTCAGCATATTATCATATATTTCCTTATATTAATCTATTATACGACATATTATGACTCTCTTTTGTTCCACATATTTAACAATACTTTTTTGATAAGAGCATATTGAATTCCCCCAACTTGATGCAGTTTAAATTACTAACAATTTCATCCATGTGGTTTATTAGGTAATCCAGCTGACAAACGTCTCATTCTGATAATCTGTCTAGGTAGCAATAACAAAAGAGATGATAAATAAAAAATTCCATCCGCTATCGTAGTAAAGCCCAAGAAATACCCATATAGGCTTAGGATAATCAGCAAAGCAAACACACCTGCATTCTCTACAATAAAAAAGTGTCGAACTTCCCTCTCCTTTTTATAAAACGCATACAAAGTAAGTAACGTTCGTCTAATATAAAATAATAGTAAAACCATTAATACACTGCCCCACACTACATAGCCACTAATGTTCATAGATGATGTTAAATTATATGGAAATAACAGCATAAAAAGAAGGAGTATAGTTTCCACATAACTTACTCCTAATGAAACCAGAACTTGCCCTTTATCTTCCATTATGTTATCCGTATTCTGTGGGTAATGAGTAATACGAATACTCATAGTCTTCTCCAACGTAAGATTGATAGCAAAAAGCACAATTAAAACCATCAGAACTATGGTAAGCCCTAAAAAATCGTGGCAGAATACACTACCTACGACACATAATTCAAGACTTACTAACCTGACAATAAAATCTGGAATAGTATAATATTTAATATAAACTAAGCGTTGATCTCTTTTTGAGACAAATATAAATAGCGTTAGGATAAGCAAAGTAATTGGTATCACGATAAGGAAAATTCGATGTTGAGATGTGTGCTTATTCAAGCCAAGTAGTAAGTATAAAAGGAAACTAAAGTATGCAATTATATTGAACCAAAAAAGCCGTCTTAATTCGTGCATATTTTCTCCTACAAACTATAGTATTTTCTTTTTAATTATATCATAATTTCCTTATTTCAACAATGTTTTCACGCTACTTATCAATAATACTATTTCCATCCTTATCAACTAACTCACAAGTAATCTCCCTTTCTTCTTTCGTAAATATGTCTTCTTCCTTGAGGGATCCTCCATCTATAAAATAACGATATATAAATCCATTCTTACTATACTGTTCAATATATAGCTCAAAACCGCATCCTACTTCCAGTGGAAATTTTTGTTGGAGAACAAATCTCTGTTCACCATTTAAATTAGTAATTGGAAGTTCCTTAGACCATTGTACTATTCCATTGACAGAACGAACCAGTTTTGAGAATAATATAGTATCAAATGCATTTTTAGTTCGATTCCACACTATATTTCCATCATAGGTATATTCTTTTGCTTCATATTTTTTTTCTCCTTCAAAATTCACTGTACATTGCTTTGTAAAATAGTCCATAAACGAAATGTCTATTGCGAGTGTAGAATTGTTTTTGATTGATTTCTTTTCAAATGAAACAGAAGCTTTATCATAATTCTTTAAAATGGACACATTCACGTTACCACTATATTTATTATCCTTTTCTTCAAGCTTAACCTTTTGGTCATCTATATAAAAGAACGCAACAGTTCCCTCTTTATATTCTTTAGGAATAATTTCGACCTTCAAGTTAGCTGTTAAATTTGTAAAATTGGGTGTTTCTGCTACAATAGAATAGTCACTGATTAAGTCTGCCTGACCATTATCCCCTGACTTTATTTGTTCTCTAAGGTCATTCACACTGGAATTTACTTCTTGAATAGAATTGGCTGAACCTTCTGAAATCTTAATCAATTTTTCTATAAGTTTATTTTGTTTATTTTGAAAATAGAATATCATTGAAAATCCAACCAGTAGCGTAAAAACTATAATAATTACATTTTTATTGGTCTCTATTGCATTGAATATCTTCCTCATACTTATAAATGGCATTTATCTGTATCTCAATAAACAAGACACAATCATCCATTCCTCCTAATGTTTTCGCAAATATAGTACCTATTAAGTTTATCATAGGCATCATTTTACGTCAATAAAGGCTTCCTATATAGGAAGCCTCCTCATTAAATAAACTATTAACAATTACACCCTTATTTTGCTTCAAATGAATTACAGTCAGTGCATTCTTTTTCTGTTGGATTACTCTCATGAGTTCCAACTTGAATCTTATCCAGTGTACAATAATTTTCTGCTTCATTGTTATACTTACAACTGTTAACCGTACATCCAATACTCGTATTTTTGTCCATATACATTCTCCTTTAACTTTTTTGAAATGGATTTAACCTATTTCTTTATTAGTATGGAGAAAGAATAGTTTATATATACTGTTAAAACTTGGCGCACATTTTAAACAAACAATTTTTAATATCTTTTATTAAATGGCTAATTCCAACTTATCAAGCAATACTATTCTTTTAGCAGGTAATTCCAGAATACAATTAATACACGTTTCTCCTCTCATTTTTTCATCCAAAACTTCATGCATCTCTTCTAAATGGGAGGTATATAGTATAATAGGTATAAATTTCGTAATTGCCCGATCCATAATTTTATTTAAGCAAAAAAATCCATTATCCAAATTCAATATAATAGCATCTATTTGCTGTACTTCCAAAATAGATATCGCTCTCACACCAGGTAAAACATGAATACACTCATAATGACCATCCAAAATATTTTTTATACTTTGATAATTTACCCCAAACTTATCAACTAGCAATATACGTTTTAGCCCAGGTTCCAACACATAAGAGGAGTGGTTCTCCTCACTCAAGATATCGGATAAATGCTTTATAAGAATCTCCTTCTCGATAGGTTTAGTAAGACAGTGCCTTACACCTTTAGATAAGAGATGAGGTATTAGATCTGTGTTTTCAGCTTCTATCTGGGCTATCACTGGTGTCTCATTCCATATGGGATTATCCTTAAATAGTTGCAAAAAGCGTAAACCTCTAGTATCTTTTTTTTCTATTCCAACAATGATTGCATCCATTGTTTCAGACATCAGATAATTAACAGCTTCCTGCGTAGTTACGGCAGTATGTACTCGATATTTACCTTCCAGAAACAACCGATAGGTATTTAACACTACAGGGTTTCTATCCACAAGCAATACTCTTTTTCTCATTTCATGGCATCTGTTAACCAATTGTTGTATATGAAAGAACAAAATATCTTCTTTAATATTTAGATTCAAGCCTATTGTAATCTCATCTTCATAAAAATCCTCATAAATATCCTCATCTTCTTCATTTACTAATAAAATGATAGGAATATATCTACCTGCATGCATATTTCGGATTCTCAAATACACAGTAAGGTGCTCCAGATTCCCTGGCTGTGTTGCATATACAATAACATCAGGTTGATGCCGAATAATGTAGTCGAAGGTTTCCATGGGGCTCTTGGTTACTCCACCCAAATAAGATATGTTATTTACACTATGAATTCCTTTTTTTATATAGGTATCCCCTATGGATAATACTTTTATCATGATTTCTCCACCTAAGTCATTTATTTACCTTAGTCATTAATATAGACATAATCATGCAGTTTATTTACATATATTCTCATAAATAAACTGCATTCTTTACTAATCCCTATAGATTTTACCATATTTGACATTATATAACAACTTAATTAGAGTAAAAATCTTTATAGTTCCATCATTTTTAGAATTCCACCTTTAGGTTGCAACCCTACTGAAGAGTTTACAACTTTTCCATCCTTCATGAAGATTAAAGTAGGAATACTCATAACTCGGAATTTTCTTGCCAGGTCTACTTCCTCATCAATGTTTACCTTGCATACTTTCACATCCTCTACTTCATTGGCTAGTTGTTCTACAATTGGTGATAACATCTTACATGGTCCGCACCAAGATGCCCAAAAATCCAATAATACAGGCTTATCTGACTTCAAGACTTCTTGTTCAAAATTACTACTATTTATTTGTTTTACTGACATATCAATCACTCCTTCTATTTTATATAAATAAATTTACATTACTGTCCTCAGCGCTACCTAGGTATGTTGCAACACCTGCATATTCCACGCCGTCTATTAATTCTTCTTTACGTATCCCCATTATATCCATTGACATTGTACAGGCAATTAACTTAATACCATTGTCAATGGCTTGTTGAAGCAATTCTTCTAAAGAGGATACATTCTTATCCTTCATAACTTTTTTCATCATTTTGCTTCCCATGCCTCCCATATTCATCTTGGAAAGCTTAAGCTTCTTTGTTCCTTTAGGCATCATCTTGCCAAACATAGTATCTATAAATCCTTTTTTAACCTTTGCCCCATGAGATTTTCTCAATACATTTAGACCCCAGAAGGTAAAGAACATCGTTACCTCTCTACCCATGGCAGCTGCTCCATTGGCAATGATAAAAGAAGCAAGTACTTTGTCTAAGTCATTACTAAATACTATAATAGTCTTGCCATCTGCTTTCTCTAGTTGCTTTGGTACCTCCATTGCCTTTAGGTTGTTATTTCCCATTCCCTTTTTTATATATACGATATTGTTATTCCCGGATCTTTCTGACTTCACTAAAGTGTTTCCAGTTTTATTACACCAGCTTTCAACATCACGGGCAAAACCCATATCTGTAGCAACAACTTTGATTACATCATTCTCATTAATCGCTTTGATTTCTTTATTTACCTTCATAATTGGTCCTGGACATTGCATACCAGTACAATTCACTAATTTAACCTCTGCTGCCACCAATGTTTGATTATCTTCCACTGTATTCCTCCTAACTTCTGTACCTTTGTTCTCTGATGTTTTCCCCTTTCTATAGTGTGTAGATTTATAAAAGCAGGTTCCGCCGGCTAGAACAAAGACAGAAGAGTAACCATTCTGCATTAAGATTCTGGCTGCATCATAAGAACGTACGCCAATGGCACAATAAACTACAATACAATGATCTGGATTTAACTCATGAAACCTATTATGAAGTTGCCCTAAAGGTATATGATAAGAACCCGGAATGGAGAACACCATTCGTTCTACTGACTCAGTTACATCTAGGACCGTAACAGGCCGTTCTTCTTGATTTGCCATCATATCATCTAATTGAAACGGGGTAACAAATTCCACTAATCCTGTAAGAATATTCTCTGCCACGAACCCTAACATATTAATAGGATCTTTAGCAGAACCATATGGAGGAGCGTAAGCCAAATCCAGCTCGGAAAGGTCGTATATTGTTCCACCCAACCGCAATGTGGTTGCCAGTACATCCATGCGCTTATCTACACCATCCTGACCAACAGCTTGAGCCCCAAGAATCTTTCCTTCTAGATTAAAAAGTAGTTTTATGGTTATCAAAGTAGCTCCAGGATAATATCCCGCATGAGATTTTTGATTAATGAAAGCTACTTCATAGTCTTTCTTATACTGCATACCTCTTTGTTGTAATAATTTTTCATTGGCCCCTACACTGGCCGTAGTTAAGTCAAATACTTTGGCTACGGAAGTTCCATAGGAACCATTGTATCGTTTGGAATCTCCTACTATATTGTCAGCACAGATTCTTCCTTGCTTATTAGCCGGTCCAGCAAGTGGTATCATGGTTTTCTCTTTCAGCACCCCATGTTCCACTTCTATAACATCTCCAACTGCATAGATGAAAGGGTCAGAGGTTCTTAGATATTCATCAACCTGTATGCCACCCCTTTGATTTATCCTAAGACCTGCATTCCTAGCAAGTTGGCTGTTAGGAGTAACTCCAATCGCAAGAACGACAAGATCAGCTTCTATTATTCTTTTACTACTTAAATGGATCTGAATTCCGTTATCTAGTTGTTTGAATTCGGTAACGCCATCCCCTAAGATTAGCTCCACCTGATTAGCTTCTATATTTTCATGTAATAACTGTGCCATCTCATAATCCAAAGGTGGCATTACCTGATTCTGCATCTCTATCACTGAAACTGAGAGCCCCGCACTATGCAGGTTTTCTGCGATTTCCAATCCGATAAATCCCCCACCTACCACAGCTGCACGAAGCGAATGATTATCTGCAATAGCCGCTTTTAAATGATCGGTATCTGGCACAGTCCAAAGAGTAAAAATATTCTTTCCTTCTATACCAGGTATATTAGGCTTCATCGGACTTGAACCAGTAGCAATAACCAGATTATCATAAGTTTCACTGTATTCTATCTTATTGGTATGGTCAACAATATATACAACTTTTTCTTCTGGAACAATTTTGACTGCTTCATTACGGACTCTAACATCTATATTGAATTTGGCTTTCATCGCTTCCGGTGTCTGCAATAGAAGATTCTCTCTCTCATTGATTACATCTCCTATATAATAAGGGAGACCACAATTGGCGTAAGAGATATATTCTCCTCTTTCTAAGAGTATTATTTCCATTGTTTCATCTCTTCTTCGAAGTCTTGCAGCTGCTGATGCTCCTCCGGCTACTCCACCAATAATTACAGTCTTCTTTCTCACTGTTCCTTCACTCCTTCTTTTTTCTATCTTTACATGTATTATATGCAGAAGATTAAAGTGTTTCTGTAACTTAGTCACACAAGAAATCTACACGATAAATTATAGTCGTTATGGCAGAATTATGACGGTTTTTCAATTAAGAACTATCATCTCATCCATCGCACATCATGTTGAAGCGGATGATAGAGTGAGAATATCTATTAATAGCTAAGATAGAAAAAGAAGGATAACAACATAGGTTACTATGTCTATTATCCTTCTTTTCTATCTGATAGGTAAATCCTTAACTAAAGAGTTTCTATTCCTTTTCAGTTACCTGAATCAATTTCTCCATCGATAAAAGACGAACTCCTCCTCGAACTACTTCAAGGATTCCCTCTTTTGCAAAATACTTAAGCATTCTGGAAACTACCTCTCTGGCACTCCCAAGATTTGCTGCTATCTGCTCCTGAGTCATACTAAGCTGATCGGATTCCTCCAGTTGAACCTGCTCCAGTAAAAACAACGCCAGACGCTTATCAAAGCTCATAAAGACAATCTGTTCCAATACCCACATAACATCAGACATTCTGGAACTAATCAAGTCATTAGTGAAATTAGCCACTGACACTTCTTCTTTCTCCATCTGATCATATAGTTTCGCCGGAATCCTTATAGCTTCCAATTCTGTCTCCGCAAGAATATGCACATCAAAGGTAATGTTTTTCATTAAACAGGAGGCCGAAAAGATACACACATCCCTATCCATTAAACGAAACAAAGTGATTTCCTTTCCAGCTTCAGTTACCATATAGACCTTTATTCGCCCACTTATTAATACGAAGAGACCGGAGCATTGCTCTTCTCCTGCATGTAACAAGGTTCCTTTTTGAAAATGGGTCAGCTCGGACCCAGCTAATAAACGTTTCTTCCACAATGATGGAAGTTTGTTATAAAATGGTAACATATCTGAGAAATACATTTCCATAGGCTATCTCCTTCTTATTATCATACCGCTTCTTGTTTTCTAGTAAGATTCTTTATCCATTTGTATTTCATGTAATGTTTATATACAATCGGTAACTTAGTAAATTCATCCATACTAAGTATAACTGAAACAGCAAGCACTGGCACCTCAAAGACAAATGCAGCCAAGAATGCACATGGTAAGATGATTAGCCACATATTGATGGAGTCACATATGAGTCCAAAACGTGAATCTCCACCGGCATAAAAGATGCCTGCAATTACTGTTGAATTAATGGAATTACCAATTATATAGTAAGAATTGATGACTAACATCCATTTTAAATATCCATTTGCCATATCACTAAGATTAATAATATTAGTAATAAGAGGTGTTACTGCTAATAGGATAAGCCCTGAAGCCACTCCTGTCAACAATGCAATTCTACACAGCCTACCTCCATCTCGCTTTGCGCCCTCAAGATCGTTGCGGCCTAACTTATTACCTATTAAAATTCCACTACCAGAACCAATTCCCCAACAAAGGCTTACACATATGTTCCTTCCGATGGTTGCAACAGAATTAGCAGCAGTTGCATCACTTCCTAGGTGACCCATTATTACGGAATACATGGTGATACCACCACCCCATGCCAATTGATTGCCTAACACTGGTAAAGTAAATTTGATAAAGTCTTTATGAAGAATACCAAGACGGCTAAATACATAACGAACTCTCAATGCAATACAACTTTTTCGAATTAATACAACTACAATACATAATACCTGAACACCTATGGAAATATCTGTAGCCAAGGCTGCACCTGCAACACCAAGCTTTGGAAATCCCAGTAAACCAAAGATTAAAATTGCATTCAAGATAACATTTAAGACTACACCCAATGCACTGATTACTGTACTCATAATTGCTCTGTCACAGTTCTTCATAATGCATAGATAAATCTGGCCAAATCCTATTAGCAGATAGGAAAGTGAAACAACCTTTATATACTCAGCTCCAACCCTAATCAAGTCAGAATCAGAGGTAAAAATTCTCATGATTAGCTGGGGGCAACTAAACCCAGCTATAGTAAATATCACACTCACTATAATAGAATACCTCGTGGCAATAGCCAACACCTTTTCCACTGCCTTAGTATCACGCTTGCCCCAATACTGAGCAGCAAGAATTGTCGTTCCATTCGTCAAAGCCGCTAGAAACAGGGCTAATACAAAGCTTACCTGGGTAGCAAGTGAAACTGCTGATAGGGAAGTTTGATCCTGAAAACCTAGCATAATTGCATCTGCCCCACCAACACAAGCATATAGAAAATTCTGACTGGCAATCGGTATTACTAACTTCCTAAGATTACGATAAAACTCTTTTTTCTCCTCTTTTTGACTATACATATGTGTCCCTCATTTCTGTTATTTATGGAGTATCATTTCCTTCCACGTCAAAATCATTCTATTGAACCGCTTCCAGCATATCCTTTTCTTACTCTAGCTTTTTTTGCTTTCTCAGTCTGTACTTCCTATGCCTCATATTTTAAAGCACTTTATCCTTATACTTTAACAATTCTGTATGATATAACTGCCCCATCTGACTTAAGGTTGTATTCTTTCGTTTAACATAACCAATACTCATATTCTCCTCCACATCAAGTGGAATCGCCACATATTCACTGCCATTTAACTCCTCACAGATGATTCCTGAACATAGAGTATATCCATTTAATCCCACCATAAGATTTAAGAAAGTAGCACGGTCACTTGCCTTAATACTACGTTTATAATCATAGGTACTAAGTACTTCTTCCGCCAGATAAAACGAGTTATTTTCTCCTTGATCAAAAGTTAGACATGGGTATTCCTCCAAATCTGCCAAAGTTAATTTATTCTTCTTCGATAGAGGATTCCCTTTCCATAGATACACATATGTGTTACAGTCAAAAAGATATGTAAACTCCAAATTCATCTCATGGAATAGTTTATTAAGAATTTTCTCATTGAAGCTATTGATATAAATAACCCCAACCTCACTTTTAAAGTTTCTTACATTCTCCAATACCTCAAAGGTTTTTGTCTCATAAACGGCAAACTCATATTCATCCATTCCAAATTGCTTCACCAATTCCACAAATGCCTTTACTGCAAAGGTATAATGCTGCATCGAGACAGAGAATTTCTTTTTTACTGTTTTTTTCTCAATATAACGCTGATCTAATAACTGATATTGATCCATGACCTGTCTTGCATACCCTAAGAATTCATTACCTTCAGGCGTTACAGTAATTCCACGATTGGAACGTATAAAGATAGTAATTCCAATCTCTTCCTCTAAATCCTTTATAGTACCAGACAGACTTGGTTGAGACACATATAGCTGTTGCGCAGCTTTGTTCATGGAGTTACAGTCCGCTATGGTCACAGCACATTTAATTTGTTGCAAAGTCATATTGATACCCCCGGCTTCTTTTGATTTTTCTATTGTAACATGTTGGGGTGTGTAGTTCAATTCTTCATGATATCACTTATATAGTCCATTCCAACATATTATCTTCAGGATTTAATATGACAGATTCATAGTAACTATCCGTGGTAGTTTAATATCTACAATAAATCCTAATTAAGTAGTATATTACTCCTTACTATCATTATCTAGTCTCGCATCTCCTAATTCTACCATTTATTTTACTTTTAATTCATAATTATTACTCCTTTTCTCATTTTGTTCGTGCAAAATTCTTATTCGTATACTATAATAATATTATATTAGTTTCTCATAATCTATTAAAATGATAGTTTACTTTTATAACAATCGTACATTAAAACAGTGGAATTACACAATAGGAGGTGACATATGGGTGGTCTAAATATAAACAAAGATAAATCAGAAAATGTCTACTACAACTTTCCAGACTTTCCCATGCTAGCATGTCAGGGAAATTTGTCCTTTTACCCTGGAATGAAGTCTGCAAGCCATTGGCATAATGACTTTGAATTTGTTATAGCTGTAGAAGGGGATATTGGCTATGACGTCAATGGCCAAAAATATCGGCTAACTGAAGGCCAGGGAATGTTTATCAATTCCACCCAGCTCCACAGTATATATTCAATAAACGGAGCAGATAACAAATATATGTGCATTCTTATTCCACCAGACATGTTCTGTCCTGCCAAACGAATTCAGAGAACCTATCTGAATCCTATCTGTAAAGATATAGAACATCCTATGATTTTACTTTCCCCAGCTATCTCCTGGCAAGGAACAATCCTTTCTTATATGAACGAGATCTATCAGGAATTTACGAAAGAAAGAGATGGCTTTGAGCTTAAAGTTATGGGAATGGCACATATGATGTTAATGACCTTATATTTAAATCGTAATAATGCAACGATTATGGATGTATCTCAAAATCGCCAATCTGTTACATTACATAAAATGATTGGTTATATTCAAGCCAATTATAAACGTAAGCTTTCTTTAAACGACATAGCAAATTCTGGCAATGTTTGTCGCAGTACTTGCTGTGAGATTTTCCAGTCCCTGCTACATACTACCCCTATCCTATATCTAACAGACTATCGAATAGAACGAAGTATTGAAAGCTTAACCTATACCAATCTATCTATTACTGATATTGCCTTCGAGTGTGGATTCAATGGATCCAGCTACTATACAGAGTTATTTCATAGAAAAATAGGAAAAACTCCTACCGAGTATCGTAATAGCCATAGGAATTAGGCTTATTACAGTCTTACATACACATGATGCGCTTTTAATGTTATATTCTTTATGGAAGCCATTTCCGATACAGACACAATCTGATACCCTTTTTTTATTAAGGTGGGTACCAGATACTGTACCGCACTGGCTGTTGTATAATATGTTTCATGCATAAGTATGATCGCCCCATTAAGATCCCCCTTAGCTTCAGCAGATAATACAGCCTCGATAATTTCTTCCGTGGAGGCTTGGTCCCAATCTCTAGTATCAATACTACAGGATATTAATGGTCTATCTATTGCCTGTAACACCTGTTCATTATACGCCAAATAAGGTAATCTAGTGAGGATGACAAACTTATTTATTATATCCGAGAGTAATCTATCTGTTTTTTTAAGCTCTTCTCTAATATCCTCTTCTTTCAAATCCGTTAACCGACAATGAGAATATCCATGATTCCCAATTTCACAACCAATACTTTTTGCAAATTCTATTTCCTGCTTGCTCTGTTCGTTTATATTTCGACC
Source organism: Bacillota bacterium (assembly GCA_023411225.1). Classification (GTDB taxonomy): domain Bacteria; phylum Bacillota; class Clostridia; order Lachnospirales; family Lachnospiraceae; genus KM106-2. Next base: position 10,718 of record JAEYPA010000110.1, on the reverse strand, counting down.
CAAATAGAAAAAGGTTGCATGTTGACCATATTGATTAAGAGTATGTAAAATACTCATAGCACTGGATTCCTTAGAATACTCAACAGGTCCATCATCAAAGGTAAATGCTACTACTTTCTGCTTAGTAATAGCTATACTCTGTAAGGAATCATAAAATTTATAAAGCTTCTGAGTTCCATTTTCTAAGATGTAGTAATGTCTGATATAAGGAATCAAAAGAACTACCAATAACAATAACAGAAGAAGTGATTGGATGGTAAATGCAAGCATCACTACCATAAAAGTCATTATGCTCATTAAGGCAAATAAAACAGTAACTAGCAGATGTATAAATCGTTCATGTTGAAAAAATGCAATCTGAATCAGTAAATCTTTCTTCTCATTTTCTATAGAGACTGAAACCTCATTTGCCTCCACCCAAGATAAATCTGCAGTGGTATCTCTTAATTCATTAATTTTGGCATCTATGTATGTTAAATACTTTTCTAATCGTTCCTTCATAATATCCCCCTTTCGATTTATATCTACATTCTAACACTTTAATTTGACAATAAAAAGAAATAAATGGTTGACACAGGTATCACGCTTTGATAATATAAAACATATCGAATGTATGTTCGAATTAAATTGATTATTGGATAAGTAGAAAGGAGTCCCATGAGTTATGAGTTATAAAGAAATTAATGGTACCAAGTTATATTATGAAGTTTTAGGTAATGGTATTCCTACAGTAATCCTTCATGGATGGAGTGTGGACCACCGACTTATGTCAGGATGTCTGGAACCGGTGTTTGAATTGACAACTGGCAAGTTTCAACGTATTTACATAGATCTTCCCGGTATGGGTAGGTCGTTACCAGGAGCAGATATTCATGACTCCCATGACTTATTAAGAGTTATATTTACTTTACTGGATGATATCATTCCTGGGCAATCCTTTATTCTAATGGGCGAGTCCTATGGCGGATATCTTTCCCTCGGCATATTAAAAGAGAGAATGTCTATGATTAAGGGTCTTTTTCTACTTTGTCCTGCAATCTTTCTAGGAAACCGTAAAGGATCCATTGTCCCACTTCAGGTAATGAAACAAGATAATGATTTTCTCTCAACTTTAAGTAAAGAAGACTATGATAGCTTTACTTGTCTGAATGTTTGTTTGACTAAGGAAGTATGGGAACGTTACAAAGATCAGGTTCATAGTGGAATTCTTCTACAAGATACACATTTTCTCAATAAGGTATTAGACGGGGCGTTCCAATATGACGTTGATGATCTGCCTAAGCCTTACAATGGTCCAGCTTTGATAATTACCGGAAAGCAGGATACAGCAGTTGGTTTTATAGATCAATTTGAGCTGACAAAGCAATATACTAATGGTACCTATGTAGCCATTGCTGGTGGTGGACACAATGTTCAGATTGAGCAACCTGAGATTTTCACCGGAATTGTAAAAGGCTGGTTGGATGCATATTTTCAATAAATATAAAAGGTTTCCCTTTTTCGGGAAACCTTTATATGTAACATTGTTGAGAGTTATCCTCTCATAATATACTCTAGAATTTTCTTTGTATCTTCTGCTTCATATGCTACAATCTCAATTTCAGGGATCTTTGTAGAAGCAGCAAAGATTGTTGCTAAAGACACATACTGACATAGTTTGGATTTTAGATTTAAACGGTCACCTTCGTTTGTAATCAGCTCCACTTTACCCTTACAGCTATCGACTACATTCATAAATTCAGTTGGATTATTAATATTCGCTAGTTTCATGCTATACCTCCTAATATAATTCTAGTTTAATCAGATTATTTAACTGATTTATTAGAATTATAACATTATAGAAAGACAATGGCAATATTATGTCGAAAATTCCATATGTAAAGACTACACTATAACATTATACTGTCTATCTTGACATTATAACCTTAATTTTTTTCTACAATAATACCTTCTCGGTATGCTTGTACCAAACTTTCCAATTCTTCTATGGCCATCTTCATTTCTCTACCTGTATCTGTATCTGCTACCATTTTTCGATTCACCACATGTTGTACCAACATCGTATGGGATAGAATATCCGTCCCATCTTCCACTGCTTTATCAACCGATTCAAAAGGTTCATGAGCTGCTATAACCAAACCATAAGAGTTATAGATTAAGGTGTATCCTGCAACACCAGTCTTCTTCTGATAGACCTTTGAAAATCCTCCATCGATAATCAACAGCTTACCCCCACATTTGACTGGGGTCTCGCCCCCTCTGACATCCACCGGAATGTGACCATTTATAATATGAGCTTCATCCCCTGAAAGACCAAATTCCTGCAGAATGCTATTTACTATCTCTTCATTTTCAAGTAAATGATAATAGGCATTCTTTGGCTCCTTATGTGTCTCTTTATCAGCAATAAAATAACGTTCAAAGGTAGTCATCTTATCCTTACCAAAGACAGGAGAATTCTTATTTTCCCAGATAAACCAGAGGATATCTCTACCTCGTTCCCGCTCGAGTGGATCTATAGAGTAAAAGCCCTTCCTGCAATAGCTCTCCAGTACATCATACAGTGCCTTACCTGAATATTCATTTCCATATATGTTGACTTTAGTAAAGGTTCCATCCTCATTCATTGGAACGCATCCATGATACAAGAGATTTCCATTATAAATTTTATACAGACTTCCCTTGGTGAAAAGAAAGCGCACATGTCTTTGTAACTTTTCACACTTTACGAAGGAATTAGTAAGTCTTTCCATTACTTCTTCCTCCTCACTGGACAGAGCGTAAGGATTGCTCCAGTCAATGGTTGGAAAATTGGTATCCATAAGTGGATACTCCTTTCCTTCTATTGTTATTATTCCTGTATCAATCTGTATCTTATCTAACAGGAGCCGTTCATCCATCTCAAACTCAGGATGCTTATGTATGATCTGCCCTTCCAGCTTAAACTGCATGATGGCAATAGCCTTATGCATTTTTTCGTCTAGTTGTGCATCTCGAACATCATATTTTTCCTTTCTGTAATCTAGCTTAAAGCACTGACAAGAATCCTGATCATATTGACTCATCGCAAGACGTGCCAAAGGAATCAGATTAATTCCATAGCCTTCTTCAATTAATTTAAGATTGCCGTATTTGGCTGAAACACGAAGCACATTACAGATGCATGCTTTGTTTCCTGCTGCAGCCCCCATCCAAGAGATATCATGATTTCCCCATTGAATGTCTACTGAGTGGTGACTCATAAGGGTATCCATAATTAGGTTCGGATAAAGACCTCTGTCATAGATATCTCCAATTACATGAAGATGATCCACTACCAAACGGCGAATCAGATTACATAAAGCTATTATTAACTCTGAGGCTCTTCCTATGCGAATCACAGAATTGATAATCTCATTATAATAGGCTTCTTGGTCTGAGATATCAGGTCTGCCAGTCAACAGTTCTTCAATAATATAGGAAAAATCCTTAGGTAAGGCCTTACGCACTTTAGACCTTGTATACTTGGAAGAGGCACATTTGCAAATCCGAATCAGCCTAGTTAAGGTGACCGCATACCAATCCTCCAAATTTTCTTCCTTCTTCACTATCTGCTCCAGTTTTTGCTCCGGATAGTAAATCAATGTTGCAATCGCTCTCTTCTCTGCTACACTGACCTGATTACCAAATTCATCATCAATCTTACGTTTAATTGCTCCTGAGCCATTCCGTAACACATGCTGGAACTGTTGGTTTTCCCCATGAACATCACTAATAAAATGTTCCGTACCTTTAGGAAGATTTCTAATGGCTTGCAGGTTGGTAATCTCCGTGGCTGCAGCTGCAACATTGGGATACTGTTTAGCTAACATTTTTAAATATCTTACATCCATTATCTTAGGTCTCCTTAGTGAATCATTTACTACTGTATTTTCATTTGGCAATTTAGCCATTCAAATATACTATGATAGGCTTTATTCTGCTCATCCTTTACCTCGCAGGTTCCTCCACCATTTGCATTGTTTGGCACAAAACCGTACTCATTGTCCTTATTACCTCATAATATCGCCTCCGTATCCTGCACACCTTTCACCTGATCATGGAATAAATAGATCCAAGACCAGTGAGTGCAATAGGTTGTATTTGGATCTTCTGTACAGCAACATTCTCAAAATAGCTATACCAACAATACTTGTCTCCTGCCCTAACAAGAGCCTTATAAATTGGCAACCCATAGTGAGATGGCCACACAGCAATATCTTCAAAGGCTTGAACAAACCATAACGGCTGATTTTAAGCACTTCAACCTGGTAGGTATCCTTTACTTTTTCAATTTGAAAATTATTCTTTAAAAGAATAGTTGCCAGGAAAACACATAGGATTACTACACTCGCGATTACTCCGTATTCCACTATTTCTCCTTGATTCATCATATAATACTATCTTTTTCGCGCTATAGATAAATTTATAATAGCACATTTTCTTTTAAATTCCAACTTTATATACAATACGTTCCATTTTACGTGTAAATGTTTTAGTAAAAACTAAGAGAAAAATGGCATTGGAAATAGCATAGGATAAGGTATATGGAGTTGCTGTTATTAACGCTGCTATATATAGTTTTAATTGGAAGCCTGAGTGATACCAAAGAACCGTCCATACATCCATGACAAAGGAATACATAATCCCCGCAAATATTCCATATCCAACCAATAGAATTTTATTTTTCTTAAGGGATATAGACAATACTCCTGCTAAAAGACCTATGAGACCATAGGAAAGCATCTGAAATGGGGTCCATGGACCCTGGCCAAAATACATATTCGAAACTAATGCCGTAAAAGCTCCACAGAAAAATCCTGCTTCTGGGCCCAGATAGATTGCGGTCAGAACGATAATGGCTGTCATTGGCTTAAACCCAGGCACCATAGCAAAGAAAAACCGACTTAGAACAGACATCGTTGTCATTACTGCTATAAGAATTGTCAATCGAATATTGGTTGAGTGTCGATCAAAAATAAGCATAACAAAAACACAAGAAAGTATGGCAAATAAGATGGAACAGACTGCATAATACTGCTCTTTTAAAACAATGGAACTAACCCATAACAAAGTGGGCATTAATAAAAGAGGAATAAAAAGGCCAAGTTTTCTCTTTTTCATATTACTTTCCCCCTTCCTCCCTAAGTACCTGAAGCAACTCCTCTGTAGTCACAATATCTTGGTAGAATTCACGGGATATTCGTGATGCTGCTGTTGTATAAAAGGCGTTGCCTGCAAAAAAGTTTCTCTCACTGCTGGAAGATACTATTTCGCCTCGATAAAAAAGTGCACACTGATCACCACATAAGGCTGCAAATTCAACGTCATGGGTAACTAAAAGAATCGACTTTCCCTGTTTAACAAGTTCTTTTAACAGTTTCAGTAGTACAGCTTTGGTGTTGGCGTCTAGCCCCTTTGCAGGTTCATCCAGTAATAGAATCTCCGCTCCTTTTGCCAAAACTTTTGCAATTGCCACAAGCTGTTTTTCCCCACCACTTAAATCATAAGGATGCTTCTTATAGTATGGTGACAGATCAAACGGATATGTTGAATTCTCCATATCATATCCCACCAATTTCAGGTCATCCTCCACCAAATCAGTCACAAATACAGTTTCCACATTCTGAGGAAGATAGGCTATTTGCCGACCTTTTGCTTTTATTTTTCCGGCATAAGGCTTTAGAATCCCTGCTGCACATTTTAAAGCAGTAGATTTCCCGGATCCATTAGCACCTAAGAGACATAGAATTTCCCCTTTGTGTAACTTAATATTGGTATTCTTAAGAACATCTACTCCTTTTTTATTATATTTAAACCAGATAGATTTTAGTTCCAAGCTTAACTCTCTATTTTCCAGCTGTTTATCCTTTATTGAGCACAAGCTGAGTTTCTGCTTTCTAGGGTGATCCTTTTGAAAATAGGTATACAAATATTGCTGCCCCTCGGCTACTGTAAGGGGACACCCTGTACTACTATCCATTTTGTTAACCTCCATATATAACCGCATACTACAAGGAAGCGCTCTTTTAAATTTACTAAAGCAAGGCATGTTAACAGTCATTTGCTTGGGACTATCCTCATACACTATTCTTCCTCTATCCATCAATATTGCCTTATCAGCCAGTGGTAACACATTTTCCAGCCTATGCTCCGCAATCAATATTGTAATTCCTGTTTCCTCATTTAATTTCTTTATAGTCTGTATAAAATTCTCTGCAGATATAGGGTCTAATTGAGAAGTAGGCTCATCTAATATCAGAATTTCCGGTCTCATCACTAGGACAGCAGCTAGGTTTAAAAGTTGTTTTTGTCCACCAGAAAGAGTATGTACCTCTTTATCCAACCATTGGTCCATACCAAAATAAGATGCTATCTCTGCACACCGGAATCGCATCTCCTGTTGTTTTATTCCCATATTTTCTAACCCAAATGCAATTTCATGCCAAACCTTATCCGTAACACACTGATGCTCCGGACTTTGCATAACAAATCCAATTCTTTCTGTCAGTTCTCCCTCTTCATATTCCTCTAATTCTTTTCCTAAAAATCGGATACTTCCTGTTCTTTCCCCTCTAGGAGATAGTTCTTTTTTCAGCAATCTTAGGAGAGTAGATTTTCCACATCCTGTATCACCCGCCAGAACGACAAAATCCCCCTTTTGTATCACAAAGGAGACATCCTCTAAAATATAAGGTTGATTATCAAAGGTACCGTTCCCATAATTAAGGAAACGAAACCTTACTTTTTCCACATTAAATAATTCCACTTTATTATCTCCTTACTTTCAACCATTGGCATCATGAACACAAGAAATCCATAAGTTAGATAGGTTCCCCAGTTCTCAGCAATGACGTATTTTAGGGAAAATTCCGGATAATAGGTAACCGATAACTGATTCCTCATACTTTGGGCAAGTACAATTCCCAGTATAGTAAGCATTACCACAATATAAACTGCATCCCATATCTGAAAGCGATAATTGGTATAGGAAGAACGTTTTCTTATACCATAACCTCTGGCACGCATAGAATCCGCAGTATCTACAGAATGTTCCAATGCCCAGGTCACCATGGCAGAAAATACATGAAAGTGACTTATCAGCTTCTCTATATAGCTTTCCTTCTTAAAAAGCCCTAATGCTTTCTGGGTTTCTCTTATTTCTTTCGCCTGAGTACGATACTGAGGCATTAATCGGAACACCATAGCAATAATTAGGCCCCCCTTTTTAGAGAGTTTTCCTATTAGGTACATGGTTTTGTCTGTAGTCATATATTGAGCCATCTTTTGGCACCAAAGCAATACTGTTATAATAACTCCCGCAGCTACCATGCCGTATATGATTGCTTCTAATGTTATGGGGTTTTGGTTGATTACCAACAGAACCGTCTTCCCATTGTGATAAAACAAAGGATTGAGTAAGGATAGTACAAGAAAAGCCATGATACAAACTGCAACACTTTTTATTTTAAATTCTTCTCTTTCTATTATTTTAAAAGCCATTACCCCTATAAAGGATATTCCTAAAATGACAGGATGCATCATAAAAGCTGTGATACCAATTACTAAAGCATAATAAATAAATACTGTAAATGGATGCAATCTATTCATTATACTAATCACCTAAATCCTTTCCCAAATTACATGAATATACCCATATAATTTGATCTCCCTCATGTACTGTATTTTCCCAAGCGCCTTTACTTTGGAAGTTTCCATTTATTTTGTACAGCCAGCCTGATAGATCACCATATTTAAACTCATACAGAAACCCTATTCCCTCTACATATCCGGCATCTTTATATTCCATCTGAATCTTGTGCTCAGCTGTCACCTTCAAGAGAACGTCAAGCGCGGTAGCTCCCTTTTGTACAGTAACAACTTCCTCTGGTAATATCACTCCATCCTTAGGGATAAAGTCTGCTTTTCCCGCCACTGTATCACAGCGTATTGCAACAGATACCTTAACAGGGGCAGTAATCTCATCAGAATCTTTTTTACTATAGTACTGCTCTGGTGACTGTATATTGATTAACCATGTTGCAAGTAACAAAATTATCGATACAAGAAAGGTACCAAGAAGTCTCTTTTTATTCCGGCCGGCAAAAATAACAGCATAAAGACCTAATAGTAACAGGATTGCACCGGTTATAATCCATTTATAAGAAATGTTTGTTTGCCGATCAATTACTGATGATCCATTATCATATCCTTTATCCCCATATTGATAGAGAAAGCATTGACCTTTTTCATACCGATTTAAGGCAACTAATGCACTTAAGCATTGAGCCGTTGACATGTTATTACTCTGATCCTCAAGGGTATGTGCAAAGCTTCCGTCTGCAAGTTGATATCTGATTAACCCATCAAAAACATTATGGTTATCCTTTATAAATCTGGTATCTGAGGTGTAATCTATGTCAAGCGCACATAGTGCTAACATAACCTGCGCAGTACTATCACTGGATGCTGCTCCAAAGTTTTCAAAATCTCCATCTTTAAGCTGTGCTTTCGACAAAAAGAGAAGTGCTCTATCCACTGATTCTTTTATGACCTTATCTGTGGTGACAAAAGGTGCTAATGCCTGTAAGGCAAATGAAGTGACATCTACATCTCCTTTATCCCCTGTATAAGCAAACCCGCCATCCTCTAATTGGTAAGCAATCAGCCCGTAAACTAACTCTTTACTTAATGTATCCTCATTTTTTTCACCATTAGCCTCAAGAAGAAATAACCCAAAGATATAGCTCATAATTCCATCTACACCCATGGTATTTTCCTTGGCATAGGACAAAAGAGGATTGTCACTACTTAAGGCTTCATAAACCAACGCATGCTTTTGAAAGGTTTGTGGGGTTATATTCTTCCACTGATCCTCAGTTTTAAGTGTTGATGTAAGACTATTAATATAGCTTGTGTAATTCAAATCTTTATATAATCCACGTAGACCCAGGCAATATGTCTGGGTTACACCATTTAAAGAGTTCTCACTATAAACAGCGTCCAAGACTTCTTGAATACTTGTGACTTCTGCTTGTTTTATTATATAGGTTACAATCTTATTAATGTATTCATCAAGATTAGAAGGTTGACTTTCTTGGGAAGCATGTACAGTATCGATTGGTAGAGATACTGTAATAAGGAGTAAGAAACATGCTACTATTTTATATAATTTCTTCAAAATGCATCCTCCTATACAGTTATTTTATAAGCAGGAGGAAAACCTCCTCTGTAGCTACTATAGTAAAAGCGGGATTAGACCAATTATCTAATCCCACCATGAAATTTATTTGCTCTTATCCTTTTCGTATGCCAATTTAAAAGTATCGCCATCAGCAATTGCCTGTGTATCTATACTTTTCTGGCCATATTCTCCGTTTACATAGAACGCCCAATATGCTTTATCCTTCTCAAAATCAGCTGTAATCCCGTTTACAGCTGTAATATAATACCCGTAATCACCTACAGCGCCATCTAGAGTCAAGCCTTCTGTAGCTTTTATGGCATCAAATAAAAATTTGGCATCTGATTTTACGTTATAAGTCTTACTTACCCCTTTGTCATCTACTACTTCTACTGTAATTGATTTCATAACAGCAGGATTAGTAGTTGCAGGAGTTGTAATTGCAGGAGTTGTAACTGCTGGTTCTTTCTTGTCATTTTTGCTGTTACATCCAGTAACGGATAACACCATTGTAATAATTAACACTACCAATAAACTACTTCTTTTTAAAACCTTTTTCATACTTATCTACACCTCATAATTTATTTCTAAAGAAATGCCAAATAAGCACTTCCATAGATAACGATTGAGAACAAAGAAGTACTCCTAATTTGGTTATATGAGTTTTATGATGGTTTTATTCTAGAAAGACTTCGCTCTCAGATGTCTCCATCTGATCACTTCTCTTTTGCCATACAAGCACTTTGTGCTTGGTTCGCTGATTACACAAAAAATACCTCCTACCATTTAGTAAGAGGTTTCATGCATATGAACAAATAGAATTTAATCTTATCTGTAACCGTACTACCATTTTACTCGTGGTATGAAACCAAATTGGTTCCTTGTACCGGCCCTTAGGCAGGTCTCCTGACTTATAGATCACCACACACCTTCCACTTCCCAGTCTCCCAGTGATTAGTCAAAGTAACCTTTGACTGAAGATATATTCCCTAATTACAGTGACGAGTTCGTACAGGACTTACACCTGTTTCCCTTTTCACCAGAGCAAGCACTTATTGCTAAGCCTTCCCTGACACCTATGCCGACTATTCAATTGGTTATAAGCATACACAACATATCAATATTTGTCAATAGTGTAGCTGTTATTGCAATAATTTAATAACCTGCTTTTTATTTAGTACCTTTCCATAAGAGAGTACCTTTTCATTCACAACTAAAGCAGGTGTACTCATAACACCATATTCTGCTATCACACTAAAATCTGTCACATGTTCAATAGAAACATTTACTCCAAGCTCAGTTAAAGCTTCTTTTGTTGCTGCCTCCAGGGAATTACATTTGGCGCATCCACCACCTAATATTTTTACTGATTTAATCTCATTCATTATATTACCTCCCATAATAATCTTTATTTTTCTCTTGTTAACTCGCTTTTTCTCACTTTTTTAACTTTTCATAGTAAAGCTCTCTTAGTCGATGCCATTCCCCTTGGCCTCAAATTCTGGATATACAGTGA
>JAEYPA010000098.1 GCA_023411225.1 Bacillota bacterium | reverse complement strand
ATATGGCCGGACACAATATGCCCTCCTAAACGACCGTCTACTGGCATTGCCCTCTCCAGATTTACATGGCTCCTATTCTTTAGTGTCCCAAGAGAAGATCGATCTAGCGTTTCATGCATGACATCAGCCATAAAAGTATTCTGTCTTATTTCTTTGACAGTAAGACACACCCCGTTAACTGCTACACTGTCACCTATTTTGAGGTCCTTAAAAATCAAATTCCCACTAACAACTAGTACAGATGATTTTGCTCCTGATTGTATCATATTTATTGTTCCGATTTCCTCGATGATTCCTGTAAACAAGAACCCTCCACCTCGCTTTCTATAAGAAAATCTTCTCCAATTTGAGTAATTATTGTATTTATTAAATGATATGATTCATTTGGTTCTTTTACGCCTTGCCCTGATATTGGTGATTTGGCATTGGTCCCACCAAATAACTTTGGTGCTATATAACACTGTACTTTATTTACAATTCCACTGTTTAGCGCAGACCAATTAAGAGTCCCTCCACCTTCTAACAGAATACTATCAATCTTTAACTTACCTAGTGAATTCATAAGTTCATCTAGGTCAATATAATCACCGTTTCTTGGTATTACTAGTATCTCACATCCAGCCTCTCTCAATGGGTATTGCTTTATATCTTCTGCGCAGGATGTAGCAATGATAGTTGGAACTTTGGTTGCAGTTTGAACGATTTGAGAATTAAGTGGCGTTTTAAGATGTGTATCACAGATAATTCGCACTGGGTTTCTTCCATTTTGCAAACGGCAGGTCAACATTGGGTCGTCTGCTAAAACAGTCCCTACACCAACCATGATAGCAGAATAACGATGACGATCTTCCTGCACCCGTTGTCTTGCCAATTCATCGGTAATCCATTTGGATGCACCAGTGTAAGTCGCAATCTTTCCATCCATAGTCATGGCGTACTTCATCATTACAAATGGCCGTTCTGTATGAATAAAATGAAAAAACACCTCATTTAATTTATCACACTCTGGCTTCATAACACCTTCAACCACTTCAATTCCATGCTCACGTAGGATAGCGATTCCTTTCCCACTAACCAAAGGGAAAGGATCTAACGTGCCTATAATTACCCTTTTAATGCCACTCTCAATAATTGCTTCTGTACAAGGAGGCGTCCTTCCATAGTGACAACATGGTTCCAGTGTCACATACATAGTTGCACCCTCCGGTGAAACATTACAATCTGCAAGGGCGTTACGTTCAGCATGAAGTTCCCCATATTTTTGGTGCCATCCTTTTCCTATGATTTCTCCATTCTTAACAATGACTGCACCAACCATAGGATTAGGAGAAACCCAACCACAGCCCTTTTGAGCTAATTCTAAAGCTAGACTCATATAATTATTATCCGCCATTTAGTACCTCCTATCATATATAAGAAAATTTGCAGAATTTCTTCATAAAAAAACAAAAAACTCTGGAACAATTAATATTCCAGAGTTAATAACCAAAAATATGTAACATGAGATTATTTTCTTTCATCCAGACTTTACTGTCGGCTTCGGAATCACACCGAATCATGCATTGCTGCTCGTGGGCTTTACCACCGGTAGGGACTTGCACCCTGCCCTGAAAACATTTTCTAATTAACGTAATTATAGCAATACTTACTTTTAGTGTCAATATTGGTAATTCATTTCCTATTCACTAATTAGAAGGACCCCATTTTTATCAGGTTTTCTATTTAGTCCCTCACTTAATAGCTCCTGTATCACAATCTCTCCTAGATAGAGAATCTTACAACCATCAAGCAAATGTCCTGCCCATGAATGATTGCCATTGCCAATTACCCCGTGAATATGTGGTTCTCCCTGAATGATTGTTCCATCTAGGGAAGCAAGCTCTAATGGCTCGTCTAAATGATGTACCACATACCCAATTGGATATTCGATAGAATTGGTCATTTGAATATTTACATGGTCAAAGGTTGCTATTCCCGATAAAATCACAGCATCACGTATGTGTTCATCCATGCACAATTTACCAATTTCCTCTTTCAGCATATCCCCTCTTTCCATTCGTAATATAAAAGTTCTTGCGGTATTTTTTGCAATATAATGCTTCATATATCTCATCCCCTTTCTCTGTATTCTTAAAGCAATAATAATACAGCAAAAGGAGCAAAAGATATCAAATTATTGCTCTATAAATTGCACAAACAAAGTGGAAAACATTGTTCGCTTTGAGATGTCTTCCATGTATATTCTTTGCTATACAACCTAAATCTTCTACTTCAAAATATAATTGAAAATCTGGGCTTTTTATAATTATATCCTTTTTTTAATCCGATTAATTTAAGAATAGTCCTGTTGCAGAGAAAAAAGCCCCTCCAATGTAACCCATACTTTAAGGTTTCATTGGAAAAATGAGACATTTGATTAATTGCACTATTGATTCGAACAATTCTTGAGTATAATTTAACATTCATTCCTATGTACTGATAAAAAAGCCTATTTAAATGACTTTCATTATAAAGCTCAGAAAGTGACAAATCTTTAATAGACATTAATCCTTTATTATCATATATTCTTTTTGTAATTCCCATGATGGTACTGGTTTTTGAAACATCTCCTAAATATGAAATAAAAGTGGTATCGAGAAGATTTACCAATTCCTTAGTATCTTTTGCTCCTTATAGCATTCAATCATGACTAATCGCCTCTATTCTGCTCTTTGAAGCTTTTTATCTGCTCTAATCTTGTTTTGAATTTTCCCTCTACCCCTTGTTCTGTAGGGTGATAGTAAACTTGTCCCCTTAAGGAATCTGGAAGGCATTGCATATTCGTTAATTTTTCCTCGGTATCATGGGCATATTGATACCCTTTGCCGTAATCCAAATCTTTCATCAGATTTGTTGGGGCATTGCGAATCACTAGTGGTACCGGCTCAGCAAGGTGCTTCACTGCATCATGTTTTGCCTGTTCATAGGCCATATATAAGGAATTGGATTTTGGAGCCAACGACATATAGACGACTGCCTGTGTTAAATGTACGGTACATTCTGGCATCCCAATAAAATGGCACGCTTGATATGCCGATACGGCAATTTCTAAAGCTCGAGGGTCAGCCAATCCAATATCCTCACTGGCAAAGCGAGTCACACGACGAGCGATATACAATGGATCTTCCCCTGCCTCTAACATTCGTGCCAACCAATATATGGATGCATCAGGATCAGAATTGCGCATAGATTTATGGAGTGCTGATATAAGATTGTAATGCTCCTCCCCTGACTTATCATAAAGCAAAGATTTCTTAGAAGTACACTGTTCCAGCGTTTCAGAGGTAACAGTGATTACACCACTGTTGTTCATTTCCCCATTCAACACTACCATTTCCAAAGTAGAAAGAGCTGTTCTTGCGTCACCATTTGCAAAACCAGCAATCATTTTCAACATATTCTCTGAGATGTTAATGTTTTGAGTGCCAAATCCTCTCTTGTCCTTCATGGCCCGCTTCAATAAATCAACTAATTCCTCTGTTTTTAGTGCTTGCAAGACAAAGACCTTACAACGAGACAGTAACGCTCCATTGATTTCAAAAGACGGATTCTCGGTAGTGGCACCAATCAGAATAATACTACCTTTTTCTACAAAGGGCAAAAAACCATCCTGCTGTGCCTTATTAAATCGATGGATTTCGTCAACAAATACAAATGTTTTCTCTCCAAAACGACGATTTTCTTCGGCCTGCTGCATTACCGTCCGGATTTCCTTAATACCGCTGTTCACTGCAGAAAAATCAATAAAAGTTGCCTTTGTACGGTTAGCTATGATTCTAGCCAATGTAGTTTTACCAACACCGGGTGGTCCCCAGAAAATCATAGAAGATACCTGATCACTTTCAATTAGACGGCGAAGCACTTTACCTTCCCCAAGAAGGTGGGTTTGTCCAACGTATTCTTCTAGTGATTGGGGGCGCAATCTTGCAGCAAGTGGTTGTGGGACATTATTTTCAAACAACGTGTATTGTTCCAATTCTCTTCCTCCTGTCTATCCTACCATGGCTATACTATATCTACGTTATTCTTATACTCTATCATAGATATTCCCATATACTTTTTAAACATACTACATAAATGACTTTGATTTGAGAAGTTCATGTCTATGGCAATATCTACTTCCGATTCATTAAGCAATAAACGATTCTTAGTTTGCCGAATTTTACATTGTTGAATATATTGCTTTGGGGTTACACCCATTTCTTTTTTGAATCTTCTTATCAAATGATATTTAGATAAATGAACTGCTTCAGCCAAATCATTAAGAACAAATTTACCATTCACATGCTCCTTTAGATAAAATACTGCTTTTTGTATATCCGAATCGAGGTATTGATTAAGTACTTCATCACCTCTTTTAATGTTACATATACTTGTTAGTTCGCAAATAAATTCATCCTCCGTCAATCTATTCATTTGGAACCTTTTACTTAGTCCAATCACTTTCTCACCTATATCATGTCGCACATACATTTCAGATTCACTGGAATCTAATTGCATAACCTTCTTTTTTATGCATATTGTTAAATAACTATAAGGACTGACAGGAGCTATTGATATTCCAATGTCAGACGGTACAAGGTAGGTCATCCCGCTTCCTAATACATACTCTTTGTTATCAATAATAAATTTTGCTGAACCACTTTTTATCACACCAATTAAAAAGCTTTCATGTGTATGATAAGGAAATTCATGTATTCCTTTACCATTCACTATTTCGATAAAACCTTTCTGAAAAAAAAGAGCTTGATTCTTTTTCATATGGAATTCACCTCCTTGGTATCAACTCTATGATAACCCGAATCTATATACCATAGTTTACCAAATTTCAGATAAGAACTCAATTTTATTTCGTTACTATTTTCACTAAAATACTACATCATATTCAATGTTCTAGCACCAATTCTTATAAAAAAACGCACCCCCTCTTCTTATCAAAGACGGAGTGCGCCCAATTATTATTCTCTACTTATTACCTTACTTTATATTGCAGGCAGTACATCTTAACGTTACACCTATAACGATTTACTTGCAAATTTATTAAAGGACGATTCTATGACTTTTTGGCCTAACGTATTTGGATGAGTTCCATCCTCACAAAGTAATGCATCCACATCTTTCGTTTTCAAAAACTCACCTCTTAAATCAACCAAAGGAACTTGTGTATCCAAGGCAATTTCTTCAACTATCTTAGAGTAGCTTTCCTGATGATTGTATATCCTTTTGATATCACCAAGCCACATAAGAATATTTTTCTTATTTAAATCCCTGCAAAACCAGTTAAAAAATCTTTGTGGTTGCAAAGGCGGTAATGTCGTTAAGATAGGTAAAATACCTTTTTTCTTTAAAGTATCAATAATATCATAATACGTTTCCTTAAAAAGCTCTATTGGAGTATGAGGGTAATGATCACCCTCTGGGTCTTCCGAAATTAATTTCCAATTATAATCACAATCATTTCCGCCATAATCCATCACAATAGCATTGCATTTCAAATTTTTATCCAAAGCTTTTTTTAACATATTACGCCCTTTTGTTACTGTGCATCCAAAACTCGAATAATTTTTTATCTGAATCGAGTATTTTTCGCATAGTGGTTCAACATCTATATTATTATTTACGTAGTACTTTTTGTTTACCGGATTAATCTGAATTCCTTTCAATATAGAATCACCATATACTCCTATATCCATAATATCATTCACCTCTAATTCATTAATACTTCATCATGTAGTTTCCATAACTATATGATACGTCATAGGAAGTCATTTGTCAATTAATATTCACAATTAAATTAATTCTCCTATACACTTGAACGCATAAAATAAGTAAGACATCCTTTCTATACTTCCTTAGTATACTGGATGTCTTACTCTTTTATTAGAAATTATACAATTATCTATAACTTAATTCTACTCTGCACTCTTTCATAGAGATTATTTTATGCATGGTATGCCATCTGATAGATATCTAGCATTTCCTCATAACCTAACTTTTTATATCCGTCCAAGATTCTAGTCTTATTTCTAGAACACATAATTGCAAGCTTTGTCAGATCTTCTTCTTTGACATCAAGCTCTCTTAAGCTGGTAGGCATACCGATAGACTTGTAATACTGCTCCTGCATATCAATGGCTCTCTCAATCGTAGTTTCCGGATGCTCAAAATCAACATCAAGATTCCATACATTCGTTGCATACTGTAACCATCTTGTAGGATTGGATTTATATACATACCTGGCCCAACTGCACCACAATGCCGCAAGACCTGCACCATGGGCTATCTTTGGATACATACCAGATACCTCGTGCTCAAATTGATGAACAGTTAATTGGAAGCTTCTTCCGCATTGAGTTAGTCCGTTATGGGCAAGAGAAGAAGCCCACATCATGTTGGCTCTGGCTGCATAATTGTTTGGATCCTTCAGACAATCAGTTCCAGCTTTCATAACACTTTTAATTACTGCTTCTGCTACAGCATCGGTTAAGTAAGTATCCTCTCCAGGACAGAAATAACGTTCAATCGTATGCATAGCAATATCCACCGCACCACATGCTGTCTGATAAGCATTCACTGTATAGGTCAACTCAGGATTTTCGATTGCAAAATTCATTCTATTACAGGAACATCCATAGCCTCTCTTTTCACCTGTTTCTGAATTTGTGATAACACAAGAATTGGACATTTCAGAACCAGCTGCAGATAAAGTCAGAATTGCTCCTTTATTGAGCGTCTTTGTTGGTACACATTTCCCTAAATTATAATCCCATACATCAACATCTGGGTTAGCAACACCATTTGCAATAGCTTTAGAAGAATCCAGAACAGAGCCTCCACCAACTGCTAAGATAAAGTCAACTCCCTCTTTTAAGCAAAGAGTAATACCTTCTCTTACAAGGGAAAGCTCAGGATTAGCTACAACACCACCAAGCTCTACATACTTGATTTTCTCCTCATCCAAACATTTTTTCACTCGCTCTAACAGACCACTCGCCTTTGCAGACTGTCCACCATAGTGAATGAGAACTTTCATCGGATGAAACTCAGCAACAAGCTTTCCAACCTTTAGTTCCTCATCTTTTCCAAAGTATACTTTTGTAGGCGTTTCAAATACGAAATTATTCATCATCGCTTACCTTCCTTTCTTTTGTAAAAGCATCCAGATTCATGTAGTTGCTTCTACGGTATATTTCATTGTTAATAATTGTTATCCAAGTAATCCTTATTTGAAGAATGCATTGTAACTGTAAAATTGGCAATGTAGCTTGATATCTCTACCAATCCTATGACCTATTTTCATTCATCAATTCGATAAAAGCCTTAAGTGCTGGAGACATCCATTTATTTTTGTGGCAAAGCACTTGAGTAAAAATGAGAAATTCTGGTCCGATCCAATTCAATCTCACAAGTCGCTTTTGTTGAAGTTCTTCTTCTACAGCAGTCTCTGGCAGAAATGTGATGCCCATTCCACTTAAAGTCAGTTGTTTTATTGCCTGAACATTACCGGATTCAATTACTGAACGTGGCTTGATATTGAATTGCGACATAATGCTGTCAAAAAGTGCTCTATAACCACAGCCAACTTCTGTTAAAATCAATGGTTCCTCTGATAAATCTTCAGGGTATACCTTTGCTCTTTGCGCATAAGCATGTTCGGATGAACATAATAGAGACATAGGTTCGGGAGTTTGTAATACTGTTATAAAATCACTGACTATTATTTTTTGATCAACGAAAAAAGCTATGTCAATTGTATTCTCCTTTAATGATTGCAAAAAATCAGCTTTATTCCCGAATTTGATATTTATCTCTACATCCGGATATTTTAAACGATATTCTTTTAAAAGTCTAGGCAACCTTGTCACACATAAAGATTCCACTGCACCTATAATCAAAGGTCCCCTAGGCTGATCCGAATTACTAGCCATGTTTTTTATCTCATTTGATAATTTCACCATCTGTTCCGCCATGGGAAGCAGTTTCTTTCCTTCCAGTGTTAATGCAATATTATGACCTAAGCGTTCAAACAATCTCACATTCAGTTCCTTCTCAAGCAATTGAATTTGTGAGGTAATGGAGGACTGGGCATATCCCAGCTCTAGTGCTGCTCTGGAAAAGCTTTGATGTTTTGCGATTGTTATAAAAGTGCTTAATTGTCTTAATTCCATGATGATCACCCACTTATCGATTTTATCGATTAATTATATAGAATTTATCAATTTTACTATATATTTACTATATGATACCATACTATCTAGTAATTCAAAACACTTATTTTAAACAAAAAGGAAAGGGGATTTTGTATGAGCGAATTTTCAAAAAATAATCAGGAATTAATTAGATTAATTGATGAATGGGAGATAAAACTAACAAAGCTTCCAGAAGATGTAATAACCCAAAGGAGAAATAGTCAAAACAGAACGATTAAGCAGATTGTTGGGCATATGGTCGACTCAGCTTCTAACAATATTCATAGAATCATCCATTTACAATATCAAGTCAGTCCTTTAATTTTTCCTGATTACGCAAACTTTGGTAATAATGATAGATGGATTGCAATACAGAATTATCAGTATGAGAATTGGGAAGATTTAATTCAATTATGGAAATATTCCAATTATCATATTGTACACGTGATTAATAATGTGTCAATGGATAAATTAGATCATATTTGGATTAACGCTCTTGGTGAGCCAATCGCTCTTAAAAACATGATTACTGATTATCTGAGACACATTAAGCTACATTTAAATGAAATTGAGGAACTTATCAATAAAGAATAAACTATCTTTCACAGTCATCATTTCCTTTGATGACTGTGATTTTATTTATCAAAAGTATAAGCTTCAACACACTCATATTTCTTGATGCTTTAACACTCTAATAGATGTATAAATACTAAGAGTACTGATTGCTAAAGCAATAACTATTTGTAATATTAAATGATTACTTCTTCCATTAATTATTACAGAAATAGAGGTAGATAGAAGTTCTCCTGGCATTACTGAGCCAACTACTGGCAGATATGCAGACAAAACCAGGACCAAGTACCCGGAAAATCCAAGCATAGCTGCAAAAGCTGAAGTTATAGCCAACGTACTTGCAAACATCACAAAGCTTAAAAGGACCACCAAAAAAAGTATATAAACCAATGCTCCTGTCAGAATATCATTCCACTCACCAGCATACCCAAACAGATAATAGGTATATCCCCA
Organism: Bacillota bacterium; assembly: GCA_023411225.1. Taxonomy (GTDB): domain Bacteria; phylum Bacillota; class Clostridia; order Lachnospirales; family Lachnospiraceae; genus KM106-2. The sequence continues at coordinate 5,689 of JAEYPA010000098.1, read as the reverse complement.
ACATAGAAATACGGAAGGAAGAAAGGATACCAGTACTGCCCCTACCGCTGCCACATATTTAGCTAACAAGAATTCAGCTATCGATATATTTTTCGTAAAAGTCAACGCTGCTGTCTTAGCCTGTTTCTCTCCGCATATGCTACTCATAAATATTAAAAGTACAGCTATCGCGCCCATTTGAGAAAGATTATTATAAAATTGTTTCCAGCTATCTGACCAAACAGACGCAGAAGCCATTATGGGTGCAGATTTCCCCATAGATGCAGATATAATCTCGGACATATATCGAGCAATAATTGGACTAATCATTCCAAACAATACGAATATCCCCAACAAGGCATACCATCTTTTTGTTCGGGAGAGTTCTGTACACTCCTTCTCTAAAAAAGTCAAGAATCTACTCATGGGAAGTCACCTCCATGAATATCTCCTCTAGTGTAGGAATATATACTTTATAGTTTTCCAATGTTGCATTTGCTTTTATTAGCATTTCTGGTATTTTCTTACTAAGTGACATTATATTATCAGAATACAATTTAATTTCCCTTAATCCACATTTCTCATATTTTATTTCCTTATAATTAGTAATTATCTTTAAAAACCTATCACTTTCTTCTGATGATTGGAGTCGAAGTAATGACATATTTCCCATATATCTTTTTTTAATATTTTCAACCGAATCCGATACAATCAATTTTCCATGATCCATAATAACTACATAGTCACAAGTATTCTCCACATCGGAAAGAATATGAGTAGAAAAGAAAACTGTTATATGACCACGCAGTGACTGTATTAATTTCATTACTTCGTGTCGTCCTATTGGATCAAGGGCACTAATAGGTTCATCTAAAAAAATAATTTTAGGCGAATTCATTAGTGCTTGTGCAATGCCTAATCTTTGTTTCATTCCACGAGAATAACCGGCCACTGCTATTTTAGTATCTTCCAGTCCAACCTGTTCTAACAAATCCCGGATACATTTATCACGCTCTGCTGCCTTTAACCCATATAATTTCCCACAAAAGTCCAGATATTCCCTTGCAGAGAAATAGTTATAAAAACTTGGGACATCTGGAAGATATCCTAAATATGAATTATCCAGTTTTTCATAGATACGGTTTCTCCCTTGTATTAAGATTTCCCCGGAAGTGGGCCGTGATAATCCTACCAGCATTTTAATCGTAGTTGTTTTACCAGCTCCATTTTTTCCTAAAAATCCACATATTGACCCCTCGGGAATTTTTAATGTCAGATTATGTACCACTTCTTGATTACCATATCTTTTTGTTAAGCCATAAGTTTCTACGGCATACATAGGAATCATCCTTTCAATTAATATTCTCTTTATCTAGTTGTTTTGAACCGATTGCGAAGTAAAGTATAGGGCCAATTAACGTAACTACCAAAACCACAATTAACCAAATTACTTTTTTCTCATTAGAAGCTTGTTTTCTTAAAATACTTACTAACGATGTAATAATTAAAATAAGCTGTATTATTATGATAGGTGCTAGTAGTGGTAGCAAGTTTATCATCTGTTCATAGCTAATGTGAATTCCCATATATAATCTCCTTTTACCATTGACAATTTGTCAGTTATTTTGTAAAAATAATATCAGCGGCTAAGCCGATGATATTATGAATGAAATATATTGCTTTTAGATTGTATCACCTTTTCTAAAATATCATAATATACCAACAGATATTTTTCTGCTTCCCTGGTATCATTGACATGGAAATCTCTACTGTTTAACGTAAATAGATACGCAGTCATTAAGAATGCTGATGTTTCTTTAGTGTTTCTGACATTAAAAATTCCTTCTTTATTACCCTGTTCTAATATATCCCCAAAATAACTTGCCATAGTCTCTGTCATTCTGTGATAAATCTGATCAATCATGTAGGTGTTTTCCTGTAACCGGATAGATTCCTGTAAGGCACGATTTTCTTGTGTATCCGCAGATGCCGGTATAATAACTGCTTCAATAAACTGCTTTACTTTTTCAACTACTGATAAAGTCTTACTATACGCGATTTGCTTTAGAAGTACCTCAATCTTAAAAGTTTCTTCTTCAACAATATACTTTAGAATATCTTCTTTAGATTTAAAATGATAGTAAAGTAAACCACGGGATATCTTCAAATCATCAACAATATCCTGTGTGATTACATTTAAATAACCCTTTTGTAAGAACAACTTTCTAGCAGATGCTACGATTTCCGCTTTACGAACTTCTGGTTGTTTGACTTCTCTCATATACAGCTCCTTTCTTCTTAAGAAAACATTATATAACGCCACTGACAATTTGTCAATGGCGTTATGATTCACACTGATTTCTAATTAATTTCCGCTAAAAGTATACGCTTCATCTTTACTATAGCTGTTTAGAGATTTGGATAAATTATAATTTTGCAAAATAGCTAATGGTTCGAACCATTTGGCTGGTATAACTATTTTCGTTATCATACCAAGCTACTACTTTAACCATTGTTGTCCCATCACCTATAGACATACATTTAGTTTGAGTAGCATCAAATAAACTTCCATATGTGATTCCAATAATGTCAGATGATACTATTTCATCTTCCGTGTAGCCAAAGAATGAACTTGCTGCAGCTTTCATTGTTCTATTGATATCATCAGCTGTAAATACCCCTTCACAGATTGCAACTAATTCGGTTAAGCTACCAGTAGGTACGGGAACACGCTGGGAACATCCATCCAACTTACCGTCAAGCTCAGGTATTACTAAGCCGATTGCCTTAGCTGCACCAGTGCTACTTGGAACTATGTTTATTGCTGCTGCTCTTGCACGACGCAATTCACCTTTACGATGAGGACCGTCTAGAGTCATTTGGTCTCCAGTATATGCATGTACCGTAGTCATATAACCAGCTTTGATTTTTGCATATTTATTTAGTACATTGGCCATAGGTGCCAGACAATTAGTTGTACAGGATGCAGTAGAAATAATTCTATCTTTACCACTTAATGTATTCTCATTAACACCAAAAACAATTGTAGGCAAATCTTTACCAGCAGGTGCCGAAATCACAACTTTCTTAGCACCAGCTTTTATATGTTTTGAAGATTTTTCCTTATTCGTGAAGAAGCCTGTGCATTCCAGTACAACATCTATCTTCAATTCATCCCATGGTAACTCTTCAGGATCAGCTTTTGCATAAATTCTGATTTCATTGCCATCCACTATGATACTATCCTCTTTGCAGGATACCTTGTCAGCCAAATTATACTTACCTTGGCAAGAATCATACTTTAAAAGATGGGCAAGCATCTTGGGATTACTAAGATCATTAATAGCAACAATCTCAAAATCTTTTGTTCCATACATCTGACGAAATGCTAATCGTCCAATGCGACCAAATCCATTAATTGCAACTCTAATTGACATAATATTCAACCTCCATAAATTTTTCTACATTATATCAATAAGAATTTTCTATGTAAATTACACACTTTTTTGTGTGTATTTATAAAATAACTGCATCTTTTAATAACATATTCCTTTTTTATCCAACACCTCTTTCATACCATGTTTAACCATATAATCAATTCCTACCTCCTGCATAATCTCAATACCTTTTTGAATTTTAAATCCTTGCTCAGTAAGAAAATATTCCACATGTAAAGGGTATCCAGAGAACTTAAGTTTACCAACCATTCCAAACTCAATTAACTCCTTTAATTGTTGTAATAACATTTTTTGACTGATACCCTCAATATCATGCTCTAATTTTGATAATGTTGTATTACCATGTCTTAATTGCCAAATAATGATTGTTTTCCATTTCCCTTTTATAATATCGTGAACAATTTCCAAAGGGCAGGTATAATTATTTCTAATTTGCATCTGAATGACCTATATAATGAAATCATAGAAATCTCATTACATTTATTCCTTTCCATTATGATGATATTTGTTATTAAGATGTACTGTATATCTGATATGCATCAAACTATTGTTTCCAAATATACATAAACAAACTATTAATTACAGCTGTTACCAGGTAGATAATTCCTAAATACTTTTCCCCTAAGCGACAAAGAGCAAGAGCAGAGGAAATGTAGATCATAAATAGTAAAATCCATTGAAATGGATTTGCAAATGGCCATATTGCTTTTGCTGAACCAAAAAGTCCCCATATGATTGCTATTGTTACAGGCAAACCAATACCTAAACACACCTTAAGAATAAGAGCCTCATTCACTTTGAATCCCCAACATCCTAATGATACCAGTGCTATCATTTCTAACAAGAATCTTAGTCCCAAATTCATACTTTTTAATATAGTCAATTTGTTTTATCCTCTCCTATCGATATCTACAACCTAATATCCGTATTATTCTTTAACCCACTCAAAAAGGTAATTAAAGAAAAATCAAGACTTTCTTCCTGCGTATAGTTCAGTCTAAATCCTAAGTCCATCTGAATAGAGGAAAAGCCATGTAGCATACTTCTTAAGCCCCTAACCGCATGAATACTTTCTGCCTCTGATAATTCATAAACACAAAAAAGCCTAAGAAAAACTTGTACCAGTTGATTACTCAATTTATCAAATTGTTGCTCGTACGGATCTGGAACTTTAGATATTGAACAATACAAGCCAGGATTCTTGTTTACGAATGAAATATAGGCTTTTGATGCTACAATGATTGCATCATCTCCTTTATATCCAATAATCGAATGCAATATGGAATCATACAACATTTGAAGCCCATAATAGGCCATTTTTTGTTTTAAATCTGACAAACCCTCAATATGGTTATAAAGTGAAGGGGTCTTAATTCCTAATTTTTTAGATACACTTGATAGTGCAAGCTGCTCATATCCCTCCTTATTACATATATCTATGGCTACTTCTAGAATTTTTGTTAAATTAATCTGAGCTCTTGATGACATACTTCCTCCTATTTTAATTGCTTGTTTTTTCCTTTGTATATTACTTTTTTAAGTTCTAATGATGGTTCATAAAGTAACTTACCATGTCCTGGTGCTATTATGTCTGGTGCAATCTCAAGGATATTTTCAGCACTTTTAATTGCTAATTCTTTAGACCAAGTTGCCATTGCCGGAAAAGGAAATGTCCAATTTGTCATACCTGCAATAGCAAGCCCTCCCTTAGTTTGCAGCGCATCTCCTACAATCAGAATTTTATCTTTTGGGATCCAATAAGATGTCATCCCAGGCGTATGCCCCGGTGTCCAAATTGCTGTCAAAGAACCAATTTGATCTCCATGCTCAATGGTTTCATCCCATATATGGATTACTTCTTTTGGATAACTACCTTTTAATGAAAGATTTGGTTCATTGGAATCAAGCGAAAAATCACCATTCATAAAGCGGCTCTCTCTCTTCGGAACAATAACATTAGCATCTGGTAGCGCTAGTTTAAGCTTTGACAAACCTCCAATATGATCGCTATGACAATGTGTAATTATAATTCTTGTAATGGGTTTATTTAAGCTTTCTGAAAATCTTAGTATTTTTGATACCATGGCAGATACCCCAGTGTCAATGAGTGTTAGTGTTTTCTCTTCTTCCATTATGTAAACATTGATGGGAAATACTCTTGGCATATAAGTAAGCTGGTATATAGATTTATATTTTACAATCCTCATATAGAATAACCTCCCATAATAATCTTTATTTTTCTCTTGTTAACT
>JAEYPA010000059.1 GCA_023411225.1 Bacillota bacterium | reverse complement strand
ACCATTGTCTTAGGTAAAAGCTCGATCAGCTTTTCACATCGTTTTCTGTTATCCTCAATAATTTTTACATTGACACCTGATTTTTCCAGCAGTTGTGCTAGATAATACGAGATATCTCCACCACCAATTAACATAGTGTTCTTAACCGAACTGTGTAATACTCCAATCTTCGTAAAGAATTCAATTGCTTTTTTATGAGGTGCAATTATGGATACGATATCCCTTTCCTGAATAACAAAATCACCATTTGGTATAATAACCTCTTTTTCTCGTTCCACTGTACATATAAGAATATCGCATTTTAATTTGGAATGAATCTCTTTGACACTCAAGTTATGAAGGATAGAACCTTCCTCAACTTTTACGTTTAGTAATTCAACTCGCCCTTTATGAAATATATTTATGTCAATTGCCGATGGAAAACGAAGTAAACGCGCAATTTCACAGGCTGATTCATACTCTGGATTAATAACCATAGACAAACCTAATTCTTCCTTAATAAATCCTATTTCCTCATAATAAACAGGATTACGCACTCTAGCGATTGTTTTACAGTTTCCTGCCTTTCGTGCAATCAGACAACAAAGAAGATTCAACTCATCTGATCCAGTAACCGCTATTAACAAATTAGCCTGTTCAACTCCAGCCTCTTTCTGGGTACTATAAATAGCACCATTTCCGACTACCCCAAAAGCATCATAAGTATTTGATATTTCTTCAACAACTGAACTATCTATATCTATGACAGAAATATCATGACCTTCCTGGATCAGTTGCTCTGCTAATGTGCGGCCAACTTTTCCACAGCCAACTACAATAATGTTCATGATTTCCTCCAATTATACTATAATTATTTACAATATATTATTATATACGATATTTCGACCTGTTACAATAAGTATATATGGACCATTCTTGTATTAATATATAAAAAGAGCCTGTATTTACAAAATACTGGCTCCATAATAATTATTATTTGTTTTTTCGTGCTAATATAGTATATTTTAATATAAATTCAGTTTTAGCATCTGTATATCCATCTCGGTTAAATTTATATTTTTCCCATAAATTTAACTTCAATTCTTCGTATTGTTTTGCAATTGCAGGATTTTCATTCAAGTAATCTCTAAAATAAATCTCATCATTATCTCCTTCATACCTAAGATGCAGATGGAATACTTTTTCCTCAAATCCGTCCTCTGAATATCCTTTATTAAGAGAGACTCTTCCGTCACCATGACTCATTACTAAAAATCCATTTTGTAATAGTAACTCTTCTATAGCATGCATATCGCTATTACAGCTAATCTCCACAAGAATATCAATGATAGGTTTTGCCCATATACCCGTTATAGCCGTACTTCCAATATGATTGATATGGACTATCTCTTTTGGTGGAAGAATCTTCTTTAATTCATTTTCTTCTTCTGTGTACCAATCCTTCCAATATGGCTTATGTTCCACAAGAAAAATGGGAAATAGCTGCCACAACTCTTCTAAGGACATTTCGGATAATTTCTTTTTCATGTTATTCCCCTTTTTCTATGTAATCTTTTCTCATATATTCCATAATGAAAGTTTCACAATCACTCCACATAATTAGAAAGCTCTGTTTTCTTGTTTAGGAAATCTTCTTAACTATTCCTACAGATAACAAAGCTACTAACTTGCACATTTTCTACTTTAACCTCCAATCATACATTCTAAAGAGGTTTCTTTTTCTACCATTTCCTTAAAACTCTGCATGCTTTCATCACTAGGTGCATTTATATTACCCATAGGATACTCTCTACCAAGACCTTCATATTTGCCTATTCCAAAATTATGATAAGGAAGGAGGTGAATTTTCTTTACTCCTAAGAGAGAATCTGCATACAATGCAATCTCCCTTATTTCTTCCTTAGTATCATTAAAACCTGGTACCACTGGAACACGAATCACTAATTCTGTCATTTTACTATTGGCAATCTTTTTTGCATTTTCAAGCATTAGCTTATTATCTTTACTAGTAAATTGCCTATGTTTCTCATGATTCATATGCTTAATATCCAAAAGATACGTATCGAGGTATGGTAGTATTTTCTTGATTACATTAAAATCAGCGTATCCCATACTTTCCATAGCAGTGTTAAGCCCCATATCTTTGGCAGCATGCAAAAGTCCTTCAGCAAATTCAGGTTGTAGCAGACTTTCGCCTCCAGACAAAGTAAGGCCACCTCCTGAACGGCCGTAATATGGAATATCACGAGATACCGTATCCATAACTTCTTGAACCGTTACATCCCTGCCAACAGTCTTTGCCTTTCCATTAACCATCATTGTTTGAATCTCATATTCCTGAGACTCAGGATTGCAACACCATTTGCATCGAAGGGCACACCCCTTTAGAAACACAATTGTCCGAATGCCAACCCCATCATGAATGGAATAGCGTTGTATATCAAATATTCGTCCTGTTCTATTTAAATATTCATCCATAGTTCGCATACTCTTTTCTTCTTATTATCGGTTGACACCTTGTTCTGTTCTTCGTATGATAGCATCCTGCAAAGACTTGGACAAAGTGGTAAATAATGCAGAGTAACCAGCTACTCTTACTACCAAACCGCTGTATTTTTCAGGATGTCTTTGTGCATCTATCAATGTTTCCTTATCAACAACATTAAACTGCATATGCATACCTTTTTGATCAAAAAATCCTCGAATGAGAGAAACAAAATTCTCTAATCCATGTTGTCCACTCATGGCAGAAGGATGCATTTTCATATTAAATAAGGTTCCATTACTTGCAATTTCGTGATCTAGACGAGCTACAGAGTTGCAGGCTGCTGTAGGTCCATTCACATCTTTACCGGAGGATGGTGATACCCCATCTGCTACTGGTGTATGTGCTAATCTACCGTCTGGTGTTGCTCCTGTCTGTGCTCCTAATGGAACATTAGCGGATACAGGATATAGTCCAGCATGGAAGATACCGCCTCTTGGGTTTTTAAACTTTTCTACAGTCTTTGTATACACATAAGCAACATCTCTTGCCAGATTATCAACTTCTTCCACGTCATTTCCAAACTTAGGAAGATCATCAATCATATTCAGGATTTCTTGATATCTAGCCTTTTCTTTCTCTGGTAAAGAGAGATTAAGTACATTATTAATGGTCATTTTTATGATATCTGAGGTAACTTCTTTGCCCTGAGCTTTCAGTGTGTCCGCCACCTGAAGAGCAATTTCCTGAGCTGTAATAGTATCAAAGCCCTTACCAAAGTTCATTTCCAATGCTTTTTTCAATTCACCCATTGTAATCTTTTTATCTTCGTAGACAAGTTTTCTGATCGTATACATAGAATCCGCAACATTGGCAATGCCAAACCCCTGTGGGCCAGTGAAATTATAGACAGCTCCACCTTCCTGAGCAGATTTTCCTCGTTTGATACAGTCGTCAATCAGACAGGATTCAAATGGGAGTGGGCAGCGAGTACTATGAGCCATATCTATGGCATTATTGGCATTTACCATTAATGATATATTGTAAGCCATCTGTTTCCTATAAGCATCACAGAACTCTTCAAAGCTCTTAAATTCTTCTACACTACCAGTATGTATACTCGCTTCTTTCCCCTGGTCATATCCATTGGAGAATACCATCTCAAGAGGACGGCACATATTAAAAAACGCTGCGTCATGCCAGCCTTCCGTTTTACCTGCCTTCTGTGGTTCCACACAGCCGATGATATTGTAGTCCCTGGCATCCTCTAGGGATAAGCCTCGCTTTAATAATGCTGGAATAATAATTTCATCGTTATAGTATGCTGGAAAACCGATTCCTGTTCTAGTAAGCTCTGCTGCACGTAAAAGTAAATCCTGTGAAGAGCCATTCCACACACGAATAGATAAGGATGGCTGAGGTAAAAAAACTTGTTTGGATGCATCTATACACATAAATGATAAATCATTTGTTGCATCTCTTCCATCCACAGTCTGTCCGCCTACAATTAGGTTCTGGAACAAAGAATAACCCGCAAAGCCTTCTGCACTTGCTTCATCTCTCACTTTATTCAGATCATTTAGCTTTATCCATATACAATCCAACAATTCTTGAGCATACTCTCTTGTAAGTCTACCCTCTTGTAGATCCTTTTTATAATAAGGATACATGTACTGATCAAATCTTCCTGGAGATATAGAATGACCACTAGATTCGATTTGTAACACTTGTTGTATAAACCAAAAAGTCTGGCAAGCTTCCTCAAAGCTGGAAGCAGGATGTTCAGGAACGTTATCACATATAGTTGAAATATGTAATAATTCCGTTTTTCTTTTTGCATCCTTCTCTTTTTGTGCCATCTCATTGGCCAGCTTACTATATCTTTTACTATAGTCTATGACTGCCTTACATGAAATCACTACTGACTCAAGAAATGCCATTTTATTAACATAGTCAGCATCACCAAACTGGCAGGTCATCATTTCCTCTTCTGCTTCCTTAATGATTCCATTAAGTCCAACTTTCATAACCTTTTGGTATTGTACTGTCACATGTCCAATACCATTATAAAGGTAGTTACCTGGAGTAAAAATATTATGTTCCATAGCCCGAATTGCTTCAGGAGCCATATATTCTAATGCCAGTTGGTTGGTTGTCTTACCCTTCCAGTATGCATTTGCTTTTTTTAATCTTTTCTTTGTATCCTCTGATATATAAAATGGATCTGCTGATCTGTGCTCAATGGTATCGAATTCATCTTCTAACCATTCATAAGAGAACTCAGGAAACGTCTGACAGCCTCTTGGAGCTATTGTCGAACTTCCAACAATCAGCTCATCATCCCGGATGATAATTGGAATATTCTCAAGGATATGCTGAAAGCCAAGAGCTTTACGTTTGATTTCAGGCAAGCCTTCTGTCTCTTTGTAGGATTCCGTAATCAACTCTGCTCTTGCCGCTTCTATTTCGGGCATATTTTTGAATAAATCTTTCACTAATTTAGTGATTCGTTCCGTCTTAGGAACTGGAGTACTGTTATATATATTCATAATAATCTCCATTTCTAATTCTTTCTGAAAAATTAACAGGTACAACAATTCACTTATCAGGCATATATACATTCAATTCCAAGTTGTTCAAAGGTATCAAGCCACTGCTGAGTAGGCTTTTTATCAGTAATAATAACATTTATCTTAGTTATACTGCATATTTGTGAAAAAGCGACTTGTCCAAACTTAGATGAATCTATAACAAGGTACACTTTGTTTGCAGAAGCAATCATCTCCTGTTTTATGTTCCCAATTTCACAATTACTATCCGTGACACCTTTATCGTAAGCAATGCCCTTACATGAGAAGAACACTTTATCTGCATTGTAACATCTCAAATGATCATTTACTTTCTTTCCTACTAATGCCATGCTTTTAGCATCCAGATTGCCTCCGGTAGAGATAATATCCCATCCTTGCACGTCGGAAAGCTCCAACAGAATTTCAATGGAGTTAGTTATTACAGTCAAGTGTTTCTTTTCTTTTATATCCTTGGCTATAAATACAGCAGTTGTCGAAGCATCTAGAATGATATGGTCGTCATCTGATATTTCTCTTTTAACAAGTTGCGCAATTTTCTGTTTCCCCTGTGGATTGGATTTCTTACGTACATTAAAAGGTAAATCAATGCTACTCTTATCATTAATAACTGCACCGCCATAACTTTTAATAACATGTCCTTCATCAGATAGTTTTTCCAAGTCCCTTCGAATGGTTTCTTCTGAAACATCAAATTCTTTACTTAATTCATTGACAATAACCTTTCCATTCTCCTGTATTTTGTCAAGAATTAGATTTCTTCTTTCAACTGCAAGCATATTTCCCCTCCATACCAATAAATAATTTATTCTCCATATATCATATTATGTACTTCATTATTTTATCTGATGGTCTGGCAATTACAGAGCTGTCTAAGAACATACCCTTTTCTCCTGCAGAATTCTTTGCCTTTTCAATTGCTGCCTCTACTGCTGAAACACTGCCGGTAAGAGTCATATAACTCTTTCCACACATTCCTTTAGCGATACGTAATTCAAGTAAATCGACTATTGCTGTTTTTGCTGCTATATCAGCTGCAACAATGATTGCTGACGCATCATATGTTTCTAAAACACCTAAAGCATCCATCTTATTGACTTCTACAGTACCATAAATTGCTGGAAAAATAGATTCATGAGGATTACCAAGTACAAATGTATCTATTATTTTGCTACTATACTTACGTATAGCAGAATCCACAGAAGCATTTACTGCACTTAATTCTCCTGCAACCAAAATCACAAATTTCCCTGGGCAGGTAACCTCCGCCTGAAGAATATCAACTTCGGCAGTCTTAGCCATCTCATCAGCCGCTATAAACCCTGTTGATACTGTCATTATTTCCACCATACCAATTGCTCTGGCCATTATTCATTATCCTTTCATACTGTATGTACACCTAACAGGCACGAACAACAATTTCTTTTTCAGTAACCTTTTCTACTTTTCCATCAATAGAGCAGTGAATGGCAACACTTAATCCTTCTGCTGCATCCGCTATTTTCTGGCCTTTTTTCACCATATCTCCAACTTTGACTTTAGGAATAGCAGGAGATCCTATATGTTGTCTCATTTGTATTTTAACATAATTTGTAGTTGGTGTCGTGTCAATAAAAGGTGCTGCAATATCATATCCTAATAAGCCTAGTTTTGCTTCCAATCTTTTCACTGGAACTTTTCTCAATTCACATAGTTCATCTACCTCAGATGGATCACATTTTTCTGGCTTGATACCTGCTGTCTTAAGACCCATTTTAAATTCCTGTATAATAGATTTTGGTGAAAGGCCTTGAGGACAAGCATATTTTTCACAAAGACCACACCCACTACAATACATTGAATTTACAAAATCAGATAACTGGCTAGTATCATGGTTTGCTACCGCTCTCATAATTCGATGCGGTTCTATTGGATGTCCCAGTATATTTCTAGGGCATAAATCTGTACAAGTTTTACATTGACAACAAGATGATGCAACCTTCCTAATTTCAAAACTAATATTTTTATTCATACGCATTATTACATCATGATCTTTTGGCAAAATAATAATTGCGTTTGTTGTCTTCGTTATTGGTGTATTTTCTGTTCCTAAGAATCCCATCATTGGTCCACCTATCACATAAGCCGGATCGTCAATAACAATCTTTCCTGCTAAACCAATCGCTTCCTTAACAGTAGTCCCAAGCGGAACTCTTACCGTAAGCGGATGATCGATTTCTCCAACGATAGAAACCAATTTATTAGTAACATTGACTTGCAATTTGACTGATCTATACAAGTTATACATAGTCTCAGTATTAAAAACTACAACGTTCTCATCAATTGGAAGATCACCTGGTTTGATTACTCGACCTGTTGCTTCATAAATGAGCATTACTTCATCGCCCATAGGATACGCAGCACGCAAAGCACAAATTCTTACTTTAGGATATTCACTAAGAACTTCCTTTAATGCCTCAATTGTTTTGACATATTCACTTTTAATACCAATAACCGCTTCTTTAGCATGTAGGGTTTCCCGTACCTCATCAAGCATCAGTACAATCTCCTCTGCATGCATAGCTAGGAGCTGTCTATGGAGTTTTAATAAAGGTTCACACTCCACACAATTTAATATAACGGTATCAGCTTTGTTCGTCATTTTAGCATAAGTAGGGAAGCCGGCACCGCCGGCTCCTACTATACCTGACTCCCTGGCTATTTCTCTCAGTTCATCAATCAGCATGTCATTTACTCCAATCCTGTCCTTCATCAATAATCCCAACAATGGCTGCATCTACAGGCACATCAGTCATATCGCATCCTATTCTGGCTGCAGATCCCTGCGCTACCAGAACATATTCACCAATACCTGCGCCTATAATATCTATTGCCACCAATTGTTCGCCAGATTTGTTCATCGCATCAATCGGTTCTACAATCATAAACTTATTTCCTACTAATTTCTCGCTTTTTCTCGTAGAGAACAAGCTTCCTACAACTTTACCTATAATCATATTTACCCTCTTATTGGTTACATGCTTTTAATGATTGCCGCTAAATCACCATGCTTAATTTGACAGGCATTTGCTTCATCTGTGTCGATGTGCATTTCTAATGTAAATGATTGATCAACACGAATTTTTACATTATCTAAGACTGCACCACGTTCATTGCCCATACGAACTGAAACGTAATCCCCGTCTTTAAGGAGTGCACTTTTGGCCTCTTCTGGTGTCATATGTATGTGACGTGCTGCTACAATGCAACCTTCTTTCAAATAAACAACACCTTTAGGTCCAACTAATGCTATTGGTGCTGAATCTTTAACATCCCCTGATTGTCTCAGTGGAGCAGTAATACCAAGTGTACGTGCATCAGTTGCAGATACTTCTACCTGAGATTCTCTTCTCACAGGGCCTAATATACGAACATTTTCTATTGCACGAAGTTTTAACCCTACAATAGTACATTGTTCATTAGCTGCAAACTGACCACCCATTAATTCTTTTTTCTTAGTTAGTTGATAACCCTTACCAAACAATTTTTCGACGTCTTCCTGTGTCAGATGTATATGCCTTGCGGATACTCCAACTGGTACTTTCATGCTAACATCATTTTCTTTATCGTCAGAAATCGTCTGAAGGATCATCCTTGTAATCTGTTCTATGTCATTATAAGAATCCAAACTTCGCACCATCCCTTATGAGTAGACTATTGTGCCTTAGGTAAAATAAGTTCTACATCACCATGTGGTCTTGGGATTACATGTGTTGCTACTAATTCACCTAATGCACCTGCACTACTAGCGCCTGCCTCAACAGATGATTTAACAGCTCCTACATCTCCACGTACCATAACTGTTACTAATCCAGATCCGATTTTCTCAGTACCTACTAATGTTACATTTGCTGCTTTACACATAGCATCCGCTGCTTCTATTGCTGCTACCAATCCTCTTGTTTCAATCATACCTAATGCTTCCTGTGACATAATTTAATCCTCCTATTATTCTTTATAATTTACTTTTATAATTTTTCTATTTACTTTTGTTTTTTATGGGTACTTTTTTCTTTAGGTACAAAATCTGGTGGATCCTCACCCAACATCTTTGCTTCTGATGATAACTCTGGTTGGTTTTTAAAACGGCTAGCTGAAAGCTCGACAATCCTTACAACTTCTGGATGTGGATTTGGAAGAATTCCAGAAGCAACCGGCTTCTTTAATGCATTGGCAACACCAGCTTCTATCGCTTGTTGAACTGCAGCAACATCTCCTTCAATGATCAATGTTACCAGTCTTCCACCAAGCTTACGTTCCCATGTGGCAAGTGACACATCTGCCACTTTACACATAATATCAAGTACATCTATCGCAGCCACAACACCAGTAATCTCTATAAATCCATATGCATTACCCATGCCTATTCTCCTTAGTACTGCTTTCTATTTTTTAAACTGAGGAAGAATCTTTTCCACATCATTATGTGGTCTTGGAATTACATGAGTTGCTACTAATTCACCAAGTTTGCTTGCAGCGTAGTTTCCAGCTTCAACTGCAGCTTTTACTGCACCAACATCTCCACGTACCATTACTGTTACTAATCCAGATCCAATTTTCTCAGTTCCTATTAATGTTACTTCAGCTGCCTTAGTCATAGCATCTGCTGCCTCGATTGCTGCAGTAAGTCCTCTTGTTTCTATCATTCCTAATGCTTCTTTTGACATAATATGTCCTCCTTATATAATGAATTAATTTAATTACGATCAAGTGCGCTGATTTTCAGCATTTTCTCAGTATCTTCGGTTGGTCTTGGAATAATATACTTAGAAACAATTCCCGTGTTAGCCATGGCTACCTCTTCTGCAGCCCTCATGGCCTCTTCAACATCAGCGATACTTCCTCTGAATTTAACAGTAACCAGAAGGGGAACCGGTAGTGAATCGGCATTTGCAGGTTTATTCTTATCAAATACCTCCAGATGTACATCAGCTGCTTTACATCCAGCGTCTGCTGCCAAAAAAGCACATACAAGTCCAAATACTTCTAGTAGTCCTATTGCTTCTGGATTGTTCCGTGTGTTTACCTTGCCCATCTCTTATTCCTCTTCTACTCATTTACGATTGCAATTTTAAGTCCTGTCATTGCAAGGTTAGTTTCTAAAGCCTCTTTTATCTGGTCTAATGGATATTTATGAGTAATCAGTTCAGATAATGGTAATCCAATTGCTTTAGCTCTTTTTAAGAAATCAAACGTGGTTGCATAATCTCTTAATGTATAAACCCAGGAACCTACCAACGTAATTTCCTTTGAGCAAAGATCAAAATGAGGATTTATTGTAGCATCTCCTCCATTTACAAAGAATCCAAGCTCACATAGTCCTCCACCGTTGCGGATAAACTTATAGATGTTTGCGTGTGCCATTGGGTTTCCTGTACATTGGAATGCAAAGTCAGCCAGATATCCACCAAAGGAATCCTTTACTGCTCCAGTTAAAGCTTCAACTCCCTGATAATCTTTAAAGCTAACAGTATTAGTTGCTCCAAGCCTCTTAGCAAAATCAAGTCTTGTCTGATTTCCATCTACTGCTGTTATATTCTCAATACCCATAGTACGTAAAACAGCTATACAAATCAAACCAATAGGTCCACATCCCTGCACAACCACACGGCTGTTAAAACGAAGGATACCGGTTGTCTTAGCTCTCTCCACAGCATGTATTAATACTGCACAAGGCTCTATAAGAATTCTAGAATCCAAATCAAGATCACTAACATTAAAAATAGTGGAGCCTCCACGAACTAGAATATAATCGGAAAACCATCCATTAAGATGAATCTCATCATCTGGAAGCAAACCATAAACATTTGCATCTCCAACATTTTGTTTATTCAAATCAAACATTGTAATGTCTGGGTTATCCTTAAAAATCATACAAGTTACTACTTTGTCGCCAATATGTAGGTCTTTTCCTGCGCTGTCTTTCTTAACATTCTTACCCATCTTTACGATTTCGCCAGTTCCTTCATGCCCAAGAGCAACTGGAATCAGGCTAAATGGATCACGTTTATATTCATGTGCATCTGTACCACATACTCCACAGCCTTCCACTTTTACAAGAATATCATCATCTCCAACTGTTGGCATTGGATATTCCTTTATTTCAAAATTCTCTAATGAAGTAAGCATTGCAACATGTGCTGTTGAAGGAATTACGGTAGTATCCTTACTTCCTCCCATAGCTGTACTGGATGACTGCATAGCAGATCCCGATATCTGATTTAAAATCTGTTTTACAATCTGCTCTACATCCTGTTCATTTACTGCCATTACATTTCCTCCTTATTTATCTAATGCATAGACTATCTGACATTGTGCAACGTCTTCTCTTTGTAAAGGTCTGTGCACTTGTTAAGCCTTCTCCTGTTCTGGATGCTATCGTAAAGGTACAATAACCTTCTCCACCATACCCAAGAGCTGCATAACTAGGTCCATTCTTTACAAGAATTGCTGTATCCAATGCTTTTGCATATGTTGTAATATTGTCAACATTCTTGGAATGTATATGAGCTGTATGTCGATTGCCATGTTCCAACCAAACTGCTGTCTCAACTCCTTCATCAAAGTCCTTAACCCGGACTACCCCAAGAATAGGCATCATTAATTCTTTCGTAATAAGTGGATGTTCTTTAGGTCCCTCAAATACGATACAGCGAATATCAGGGGAAACCTCCACTCCAACCATTGCTAAAAGTGTTCTGGCATCTCTACCAACACATTTTCTATTTAGTGCGCCCTTAGGAGTAATCACTGTCTGAATCAATTTGTCCTGAACTTCCTTACTTGCTAGGTAACATCCATTCTCTCTAATCATGTAATCCATCAATTCATCAGCTATACTATCCACAGCCACAATTTCCTTCTCTGCGATACATGGAAGGTTATTGTCAAAGACACATCCGTTTACGATATCTCTGGCAGCTTTTCTTACATCTGCTGTTTCATCAACCAATGCTGGTGGGTTACCTGCTCCTGCACCAATTGCTCTCTTGCCGCATGAAAGAACTGCAGTTACAACTCCAGGTCCTCCAGTAGCCACCAAAAGAGGAATAGCTGGGTGTTTCATCATTATAGAGCTTGTCTCCATAGTAGGTATCTCAACTGTAACCGCCACATTATCTGGCCCACCTGCTTCAAGCGACGCTTCATTAATCATATTAATCGTATATAATGTAGTCATTTTAGCATTTGGATGAGGATTAAATACCACAGTATTACCACCGGCAATCATACCAATAGAGTTACAAATTACTGTCTCTGATGGATTAGTGGCAGGTGTAATAGCACCAATTACGCCAAATGGTCCCATCTCAACCAAGGTAAGTCCTCTATCTCCAGACCATGCAATCGTACTTAAGTCTTCGGTACCTGGTGTTTTGTCCGCAGTCAGATGATGTTTCATGATTTTATCACCAACATTACCCATTCCAGTTTCTTTAACACCCATATTAGCTAGTAATTCTGCATTTTCATGGGTTTTTCTTCTGATTGCAGAAATTATCTTCTCTCTTTGATCCAGTGATAATTTCCGAACTACCTTCTGTGCTTCAATGGATGCATTAATTGCATCATTCATATTCTCAAATACGCCATGTTTCCCTTTTGCTGGGACTGTCATCTGCATATTGGCCATAACTTTCTGCACTATGTCATGTACCATTCTTTCGTCTACAGCCACTTTATTACCTCCTTCAACATGCTTTTCCCATAAGATGCTAGATAAGTATCCTGTTCAGCGGTCCCGCCAGATACGCCTAACGCTCCTATCATGGTTTCGCCAACTAAGAGTGGTTCCCCACCACCTAGTATCATTACTTTTCCATTGTTAGAAAACTGAAGTCCATATAAGTCTTCTCCTGGCTGGCATAATTTAGATAAGTCCTTTGTTGGCATCTGAAAAGCAGTTGCTGTATATGTCTTGTTAATTGCCACATCAAAACTGCCATGGTAAGCATTATCCATGCAGTGAACTGCAATTGGTCTTCCCGATGCATCTGAAACTGCAACGACAACATTTATCCCCAGTTCCTGTGCTTTATCCTCTACTGTCTGAATTAGTCTAACAGCTAGGTTGAGTGACATAGTTTCCAAAGCAATCGCCTGGTTAACGATACGTTCAATCACCTTATCATTCTTATTAGTATTCATATTTATTTACCAAGTTGTTTTAAAACTTTTTTTGTAATCTCAGCTACGAGTTCTTGTTCCTCTCCTTTGCTTTCTGAAGAACAATTACCGCAATTGTGGCAATTCTCTTGACCTTTGTTCTGACAAAGATCTGCTGGATGACGACCTGCTAGTCCCATTTTTCTTCTGATTTCATATAGTTTCTGAACGTTTTCTGGGCTAAACTCCTTAGGTCCACCTAATAGTCTTGCCTTAAATAACAATTCAGCATAAAACTCAACAGATTCCATCTTCATATATGCTGCTAAAAGATCTGTAGACCAAGTCAATGCTCCATGGCTTTCCAAAAGTACTGCATCAAAATGTTCTAAGTAAGGTTCCACTGCATCTGGAATTTCTGATGTAGAAGGTGTTCCATAAGGTGCGATTGGTACACATCCAAGTGCAATTACTGCCTCTGGCATAATTGGCTGTGTTAAAGGAATTCCAGCGATAGCAAAGCTAGTAGCATAGGTAGGGTGTGCGTGAACTACTGATCCAACATCAGGTCTTTTCGCATACACTCTCATATGCATCTTGATTTCTGAAGAAGGTTTAAATCCTTTATTCGCTTGAATTACATTACCCTGAGCGTCTACTTTACAGATAAACTCTGGTGTCATAAATCCTTTAGATACACCAGTTGGTGTGCATAAAAATTCATTGTCATTAAGTTTTACAGAAATATTTCCGTCATTTGCTGCAACCATGTTACGATTGTAAATTCTTTTGCCAATTTCACAAATCTGTTTTTTGATTTCATACTCATTTTGTACCATATTCTCATCTTCACTTTCTTTTTTTATATTTATTATTTTATTAAAAATAATAGTCTTATTAGGATGTTACGTTCTTTCCCAAGGCATTACGTCTCCTGGTTCTTTAAGATACTCAAGAATATCTGTGACACCTTCATTTGTAGACGCATTAACAAAGAATATTTTCTTGCAACCTGCAAGTCTAAGCCAATGCTCTGCCATCTTCGGATTTGCATCCGGTCTATCAACTTTTGTTACAATCCCCACCACATCTCTATTCACCATACAAGTGATATTAGGTGGAAATAATGAATACTGTTCATTGGCTGCCACTAGCAATCCAACAACATCTGCTTCATACGAATATAGAGCCAATGCCCTTCCGAGTTTCCCTGTCTGGGCATATTCCCCCGGTGTGTCAATAATTACATCGAAATGATTTATGTACTGCGTCTTTTGGTATGTGATTCTTTCCCCTTTGAGGGCCTGGGTTAGTGTTGTTTTCCCAGCTTCACTTCGTCCCATTAGTATAATCTTTTTCATGTCTTCGTTATCTCGCAAACTGTGTATCCTAAAGTGTTTCTCGAATAAGCTATAATCGCATGAATTGCCGCTTCCACTTCAGACACTGTTCCAGTCAGTATAACCGAGCCCGAAAATCTGTCTACGAAACCAAGTTCTACTCCAGCCGATTTAATTGCAATATCTGCTATGATAATTGCCGTTTCTGCTGGGCTGACCGTAAGGACCCCAATCGCTGATTTTGCATAATCAACTGTTGGATTTAACCCCAACTTTTCATACAGAACACCATCCGGATTCGCAATAATATGTGCCAGAGTAATCTGTTTGCCTGGAACTAATTCTTGAATAATTCTTTGTTTTTCTTCCATAACTTCTCCTGTTTCAATAGAACCATCAATAGTTATCTTTTATGATAGTTTCATTATATTACCAGTCTAACATAAAGTCAACACAAATCCTCATATTTTTTATTCCGTTTATGACTATTTTTACATTATACCTATACTATAGTATACTATTCACATTATTTACAGCTTATAAAATGTGGTTTTCATTTGATTTATGTGCAAAAAAAAGTTCTTGAAAACAGATGCAATAAAATCTGTTTCCAAAAACACTTTTTCATAACTCTTATAAATAATAAACTGGCATTTCCTGTCCTACCCGGATCTGCGCATTTGATTTTTTGTCATGTTCATCTCCACTGTGAGTTTGATCTACCAGCTTATCCATCACCTGCTTTGATGGAACGGTTACCGACTTTGTTACCTTCTTCTCTTTAGAAGACTTTTTGGTATCTGTCTCGATGGCCTTTGCTGCTCGTTCCATGCTACCTTTTCCTACTGCCATATTCTAAAACCTCCTTAGCTAATTGCTTATATTCATTACTACTTCTAGTATTTTTCTTATAAACAGCTACCGGCTTTGATTCATCCTGTGCCCACTCAATGGAGGCATCTACATGGATAAATGAATGAAATATATGTAAATTACTGTAGCTGTCTAATATTTTTCTCGTTTGTTTATAGTAATTTTTTCGTTCATCTACTTTGGTTATTAAGACTCCCATAACATCTGCATCTACTATGTCTTTCATTTCTCCAAGGAAATCAAACATATTAGCAAGTCCAAACAATCCCCATGGTGAAGCTTCAACCGGAACAATGATATGATCTGCGGCGCACAAAATATTAATGACCCATATTCCCAACGTAGGCGGTGCATCAATTAGTATATAGTCATAAATACCTTCTTCGCAGACATTTTTAAGACACTTTTTTAATATAAATTCTCTTTGTACCTTATTAAAGATCTCATACTCCACTTGATTCATAAGAGTAGAGCTTGGAATGAGGTCCAGATTGTTGTAAGGTGAAGCAACTATGTATTTTTTTAGATCATCTTTTTTACAGATTGCATCAAAAAGTGTCTTTCCACTCCCTGCCATCTGCAAAACTGTATCCTCCGGGAACAGTGTCAGAGAAAGATTCAACTGCATGTCTCCATCGATAAGCAATACCTTTTTTCCCACCAGAGATAACTCGTAGCCTAAATTAGCACATGAAGTTGATTTACCACTGCCACCTTTATTATTTGTGAAACAGATAACAGATGTATTACTTTGATTCCCCATATGTTACATCTCCTAAAATCCTTAGTATCCTAGCATTGGTTTTATGCATTCATTATATCCCCACAGAAAAACAAAGTCAACACGAATAGTCATAATGAATATTCCGATTCAGTCTGATGTTTGGTTTGTTTTTCTATGTTTCGGTTATATATCACAATATCGCATTGTTTTATGTGACTTTTCTGATTAAGAACAAAGAGTTGTGCTTGCAAAACTCTTCGCCTGGGTTGAGCCACACAAGTGGCCAAATAAAAAAGGTACCACCAGATTATCTCCGGTTATACCCTTTTACCCAATAAAGTCATTACATATTCTCATATTCTTTTACTACTCGTTTATATTCCGCTTCTGATGTAATCGTCTGTACAATCATATCACCATCTTCAGCATCCGTATAACGGTAAATGTACACTCCATCATTAAGCTCGTCACCGTCTATCAGTGATACAGCAACATAGCTTTTTCCCTCAACTTCAAAGACATTCATGATTGCGAAATCTCTTTCTGTTCCATCAGAAATTGGGATACTGATAATATCATATTCTTCCATTATTGTTCTCCATTTTATTTATTTTATCAAAAATAACTTGTTCACAAGCTATTCTATCATATTGTTGTTTCCACTTCAATACAAGTATTCCAAGCCAGACCTCCACCTTCGAAATATCTACAGGTTCAAATGGATTCGTGCAATTATTGTTGTCACTCAAAAAAGACACATCAAAAAGTTGATAATTGATATTGTTATTCTGACTTTACACTGCCTAAAATAGTAATAATTAACCCAAGTAATCCAATGCCTAGTGTAAATGGTTCCATTCCTGTTGATGAAAGTTGCAACAAAATTGCAAAAAGTAAAACAGCAATACCTGTCATATTATTTTTCATATTTTCTCCCCTCATAAATTAAAGGTTATACTACATCAATTCTTGTATTCTGTAATTTCCCTTATATCAACAAATGATTAAGAGAGAAGAGCTAGTACTAACTCCTATCCTCTATAGTATATATTATTAGCATAATCTAGTAAACTAGAATTACCAGAGAGTTCAATTTTCAAATGAAAATATTATGATAAATAACTATTGACACTAAGCAAATTTCTATGTACAATGAACCTCGGTAATAGGTCCCATAATTTAGCAGAATCAATGACGATTTGCAGGTTAGTAATTAACATACGCAAATCGTCTTTTTTATTTATAACAAATGAACCAGCTTGCTGATTCATCTGATCTTAGGATTATGCACCTATATTGATTTACTGTAAAGGAAATAAACACTTTAAAAGTAGCTACTTTAATTGTGACAAGGTATTAGGCTTTATTAAACAAAAGGCATTCATCAGAGACAAAGGTGTCTCAGGGTGTAGACGTACATCCTAGGCACTTTTTTTATACGAAAGGAAGTGCAGAGCAATTTCCTAGTAATGAAAAAGGATTCCAAAAAACAGGAATCTTAGTTGTATTGGGATTTGATTATGAAGGAGGATTTGATTATGAATTCAGGAGATATTGCTTTTATGCTGGTTTCTTCAGCACTTGTATTATTTATGACACCAGGATTGGCATTTTTTTACGGTGGCTTAGAAAGAAGAAAAAATGTACTTAATACCATGATGTCATCCTTATTTATAATGGGTCTGGCATCGATATTATGGGTTCTTTTTGGTTATTCCTTAAGTTTTGGTGATGGTGTTGGTGGTATTATCGGCAGCTTTAATTTTATTGGTTTAAATGGCGTTGCATCTGACGCTGCAGGTCCTTACTCATCGACAGTGCCTCATCTTGCATTCGCAATGTTCCAAATGATGTTTGCAATTATTACACCAGCTTTAATTACTGGCTCAGTAGCAGGGCGTATGAATTTTAAAGCATTATTCATTTTTATCGCATTATGGTCATTCCTTGTTTATTACCCTATGGCTCATATGGTTTGGGGCCAAGGCGGCTTTTTGGGAAGTGTCATCGGTTCTGTAGACTTTGCAGGGGGTAATGTTGTTCATATCAGCTCCGGTGTCAGTGGTTTAGTATTATCCATAATCATTGGTAGCAGACATGGTTACAAAAAAGTTTCTTATCGTACACACAATATTCCTTTCATTGTTTTAGGTGGTGCAATTCTTTGGTTTGGATGGTTCGGATTTAATGCAGGTAGTGCTCTTTCTGCTAATGGATTGGCAGTTCATGCATTTATGACAACAAATACTTCCGCAGCATGTGCAATGCTATCCTGGATGGCCATTGATTATTGTAAAAATGGAAAACCAACTGTTGTTGGTGCTATTACGGGTGCTGTTTTAGGTTTGGTTTCAATTACACCTGCTGCAGGCTTTGTTCCAATCTGGGCAGCAATTATAATCGGCATTACCGTAAGTCCAATCTCCTACTTCGCAATGTCAGTTGTGAAAAAACGTTTTGGATATGATGATGCATTGGATGCTTTTGGATGCCATGGCATTGGTGGTATCTGGGGCGCTTTAATGACAGGTGTATTTACTAAGTCTTCTATTAATAGTGTAGCCAAATGGGATGGTTTGGCATTTGGTGATTATCACTTATTCCTTGCTCAGGTAATCAGTATTCTCATTACAATCGGAGTAGCTGTAGTTGGTACCGTAATCTGTGCTTACGTTGTGAAGTTATTCGTACCGCTCAGAGTAACCTCTGAAGAAGAGAAAATCGGTCTTGATTTATCACAACATGGAGAAAATGCATACCCGGCATTTAACGGTTTAGACTAATCACTGAATAATATAATATTCGTCAATTAAAAAGGAGTCGATAACAATGTTTAAAATAGAAGCAATTGTAAGAGAAGAAAAATATGAAGATGTGAAAGCAGCGTTAAATGATGTAGGTGTGCATGGTATAACCGTATACCAGGTAATGGGTTGTGGTGTTCAAAAGGGTTATACCGGAGTTGTAAGAGGAACGAAGGTAGATGTTAACATGCTTCCAAAGATTAAGTTTGAAATTGTAGTCCCTGAGGAAAAATGGATTGATCGAACAGTAAATGCAATTCGTCAAGCTGCTTTAACTGGAAATCAAGGTGATGGTAAAATATTTGTATATGACCTAAAAAATACGGTTCGTATCAGAACCGGTCAGACCGGACCAGATGCAATTTATCACGAAGAAACCGATGATTAATCAAAGCCATACTCTTTATTATATACATTTGAATAATATAATTTTGACGGGGTTGTTGCGGCAACCTCTTTTTAGAGCAATAGAAAAGACACGTCACAGAGTTTACAACAAAATGACGTGTCTTGGTAATCTATAGTGCTTATTTGGTTGTATGTCTTAGAATTTCCCCTGTTCAGCTGCTTCCTGGATGGAGGCTGAAAAGCCTTGTTTTTAGGGCTTTTTAGGGCTACTTGTAGGAGTAATGCATGAATAACCTACATCTAACTGCATTTAATTGCTACTATGTACTTAATTATTTTGTTACTCAAATGCATTACCATTATTAAATATTGCTTCAATAATTAACTTCCATTCATCGGTTATATCTTTCCATTCACTCCAATTATCCTTAATATAACAATATGCTTTATATGGTTTGTTGGTTGTTGGTGCTGGATATCCCAGCACATCTTCAATGCAATTTCTCAATACAAATAAATGACTATCATAACCTAAAGCACATCTTATTGGTTCGTTAAAAATGACTGCACCCGGAGTATCCTCATCTTTATCATGCATTACGTAAATATCTATATGCATTGACTTTAAGTATTTAATCAATGGGATGATCGCAGCCTTTCCTCTAGCCCTTAAGATATACCATTCTGACACTATTTCATTCTGAATCTCACTAGGTAACATGCTAATTGTTTCTGACAAAACAACTTGTTCAGTATCTCCTTCAACAATCAATACTTTTTTTACAAAAAAGCATTTAGAAATAGCATCTTCTACTCTCAAGAGCATCTTAATATAATCTTTTTCATCTTCCTGCAGTTCTAGAAACTCTTTAGTAATATTAAATGGTATACTAGCTACAGTTAATACTTCACATTCCTCTATTTCTGATTTTAATAGAGACAAACTATTCAATATTTGCTTTGGTTTTTTGCTCAAGTCTATCATATATGGTGAATGCGTAGTACAAACAATCTGATTGTTTCCTGTTTCAGCTAGACTATAAATAGTATCTCGCATCTTATTTGCTGCATTTGGATGCAAATAAATTTCTGGTTCCTCAAAACCAATTATCAACTGTCGATTCTGTATAGTATCTTTTTTATTATCCCTTAATGCTTTATAACGTAATAATGCAAATACAGTAGAACGAATCAATCCAGTACCTTGCAAATTCGAAGGAGTGGCTACATTACTGGTCATCTGAATATCAAATTTAGGATTTATTACTTTAGCATCATTTAAATTTGTTGCTGCACTTATTCCTGTGTGTGGAAACACTTCTGATATAATACTATTTAATTCTCCTATCATTTTTGATACTTCAGTTTTTTCATCAAAAGGATCCAATTCTTTAGCTAGCTTATTCAAATACTCTTGTGCAAGTTTATAATTATCTGATTTTTCACATACTTCATTAAATAGTTCATTTAAAGTCCTCTGTAGAGTTCCTTTCTGTGAAGAGATTTCCGTTTCACTATCCTGTGCAGGTATCAGTAGATACTTAGGCAATTTACTTAACACATTTTGAGGAATTCCTCCAGGATTTTCAACCCAACATTCTTGACCATCATCAAAGTCATATATACTTTCTATTTTCTCAAAAAGTTTTTTTTGATTAGGACTTAATGTCCTCCCATAACTTATTTTTTTTATTTCTTCCGTTAAGTCATTTTCAGAAAGTCCAGCATCCAAATACTGTTGAATATTTATGCAATCTTTAAATCATTCTTCAGCACCTTAGGATTTTCTAATGTTTCAATCTTTACAGTTCCACCTCTTGGATAAGTTTTTCTATATATAAACTTAAGTCCTGTATCCAATGGATCATTTTCTTCTGGTATGTATTTTAATACTCTTCCATTGAACCCTCTCCAAGAACTTGCTTCTTCAGGTATTTTACGAAATTCTGCTGTAAACACAATATTTTCCACTGGACTTTTTCGTTCTCCGTTATTTTCAAACGCATAGTATTCTTCAGGTGATATCTTATTAGTTGCTCCTAACAAGTAATCTAGCGCATATAAAATACTGCTTTTTCCAACATTATTTTCACCAATTAGAAAAGTTGAATCTGAAAAAGTAATTTTAGTTTTTATATGTTTTCTAAATCCTTCGACACATAATGAGTATAGTTGCATATTATTCCCCTTATTCTCGCAGATCATGAACGGCCCTTATTCCAGTATATAATGTGATCTGACAGCTTAGTTAACAGGCGACTTACTTTTGTTATATAATCTCCTTTCTTATAAAACATTAGTATAATCATAATTATATTCCTTAATTCTCCATATATCAACATTTATATTATGTACCTGTCACATCTATATATTGCATTTCAGAAAACGAAGTGTCCTTTTTAGAACCACTAAAAAAGAGCCTAAGTTTCCTTAGACTCTAATCTTTAATGTAGGAGTGTGATGTAGGAGTACTGTAGGAGTAATGTAGGAGTAACCTGCATTTTACTACTTTTTATCACATCGTACTACATCTCAAACCCTTGATTTTACTAGATTTATTAGAACATTCCTTTTTCAGCTGCTTCCTGGATGCTAACTGCAACAGCAACCGTCATACCAACCATTGGATTGTTACCAGCACCGATAAGACCCATCATTTCTACATGAGCAGGTACGGAAGAAGAACCAGCGAACTGTGCATCAGAGTGCATACGTCCCATAGTATCAGTCATACCGTAGGAAGCAGGACCAGCTGCCATGTTATCTGGGTGAAGAGTACGGCCTGTACCACCACCGGAAGCAACGGAGAAATATTTCTTTCCTTGCTCGATACATTCTTTCTTGTAAGTACCAGCTACTGGATGTTGGAAACGAGTAGGGTTAGTTGAGTTACCAGTGATGGAAACGTCAACGCCTTCTTTGTGCATGATAGCAACGCCTTCACGTACATCGTTTGCACCGTAGCAATTAACTTTTGCACGAAGACCAGTGGAGTAAGCTTTTCTGTAAACTTCTTTTACTTCACCTGTATAGTAATCAAATTCTGTTTCAACAAAGGTAAATCCGTTGATACGGGAGATGATCTGAGCAGCATCTTTTCCAAGACCATTTAAGATAACACGTAAAGGCTCTTTACGTACCTTATTTGCTTTTTCTGCGATACCGATAGCACCTTCAGCAGCTGCGAAGGATTCATGTCCTGCTAAGAAAGCAAAACATTTGGTATCTTCTTCAAGAAGCATCTTTCCTAAGTTACCATGTCCTAAACCAACCTTACGGTCGTCAGCAACGGAACCTGGGATACAGAAGGATTGAAGTCCTTCACCGATTGCAGCAGCAGCGTCAGCAGCTCTTCTACAACCCTTTTTAATAGCAATTGCAGCACCTACAATGTAAGCCCAGCAAGCATTTTCAAAACAAATTGGCTGAATGCCTTTTACTTGGTTATATACGTCAAGACCAGCATCTTTAGTGATCTTTTCAGCTTCTTCGATGGAAGCAATTCCATAGCTGTTAAGCACTTTATTGATTTGGTCAATTCTTCTTTCATATGATTCAAATAATGCCATTTTTAATTTCCTCCTTCTTCCTTATTGTTTTCTAGGATCGATACATTTTACAGCATCAGCAACACGGCCGTATTGACCTTTTGCTTTTTCCATAGCTGTATTAGCGTCGTCACCAGCTTTGATGAAGTCCATCATTTTACCGAAGTTGATGAATTTGTAACCAATGATTTCGTTATCTTCATCTAATGCAACTTCTGTTACATAACCTTCAGCCATTTCAAGGTAACGAGGACCTTTTGCAAGAGTTCCATACATAGTACCAACCTGACTTCTAAGTCCTTTACCTAAATCTTCAAGACCTGCACCAATAGGAAGACCATTTTCGGAGAATGCAGACTGAGTTCTACCATAAACTATTTGAAGGAATAGCTCTCTCATAGCAGTGTTAATTGCATCACATACTAAGTCAGTATTAAGAGCTTCTAATAACGTTAATCCTGGAAGGATTTCAGAAGCCATAGCTGCAGAGTGAGTCATACCGGAACATCCGATTGTCTCTACTAATGCTTCTTGGATAATACCGTCTTTTACGTTTAATGTTAATTTACAACCGCCTTGTTGTGGAGCACACCAACCGATACCGTGTGTTAAACCATTGATATCAGTGATTTGTTTGGATTGTACCCATTTAGCTTCTTCTGGGATTGGAGCAGCTCCGTGATGAACACCCTGAGCTACTGGACACATTTGTTCTACTTCATGTGAATAGATCATGTTGAAACTCCTTTCAATGTACATTTTTATAGAGCAATAGAAAAGCATTTCTACTGTTACGCATGTTTTCTGTGGTATTCATTTATGAGAACTCATATTACCTATGTATTATGTTCTATTTTTTCCCACAGCCGAATCTATTCTCTCACAAAATTCGTAATTCGTCTATAGATTTTGATAAATTTTTTTCAATCTTTATAAAATTGCATAAAAGATGAAAACACATTCCTATGCATTAAAAAGCTAGATAGGTTCTATCTTTACCCCTACCTAGCCTTACCATCCTACTTCTTAAAGATAACATCGCCCTTTTTCTTGTATATACTTTTGGCAGGAACATAGCCCCGTACCATAGATAAAGGATAGATATTCGTCTCTCGTCCTACAACCGTTCCCGGATTTAAGACAGAGTTGCAACCAACTTCAACAAAATCTCCTACCATAGCACCTACTTTGATTAATTCTGTTTCAATTTTTTCTCCATTATAACGAATATAGACAGGGGAACGATCGGATTTAATGTTAGAAGTAATAGCACCTGCTCCAAAATGAGCTTTATATCCCAAGATAGAGTCCCCTACATAGTTATAATGTGGGACCTGCACCTTATTAAATAGAATTACATTCTTTAACTCTGTAGAATTACCTACTACAGCTCCTTCTCCAATAATAACATTCCCACGAATATAAGCACAATGACGAATCTCAGCTTGCTTTCCAATAATGCAAGGACCCTTTACTGCTACTGTTGTGGAAATCTTGGCATCTTTCGCAATCCATATATTCCCGTTCCTCTTAATGTATTCACTTTCTGGTAAGGTTTCCCCTAATTTCTCAATAAATTTACCGATATTCGGAAGTACCTCCCATGGATACTCACAACCTTCAAATAAATCTGCTGCTATGGTTTGTGACAAATCAAATAAATTGCTGATTAATAATTGTTCGAACATAAACTCTCCTTTCCGAGTTAATCACACATTGTGTGATTCATGTTAGCTTCTTTTTCCTTTATAATTGGTAGCGGCATAGTCAAAATGAGACCGTAGCTGACTTTGATTATTAAGACTTCTTACTTTTTCAGTATTACGCCGAATAAAGTCTTCTAGTTTAGTCATGTATTCTTCTTTCGTAATCTGCCCCTCTGCCACATAGGTAAGGCCTTTCTCCCAGCTAGCAGTTAACTCTGGATTAAGCAGCGGTCGTATGGAAGCATTGACTACATCATACACCATTTCACCTAATAAAGTTGGAGTCATAATCTGAGTCTTCTTATTTAAAGCAAGATATTCAATCTTCACCAGCTTGTTGAGTATTTCTGCTCTAGTGGCAGAAGTCCCAATTCCACTTCCTTTAATCTGTGCCCGAAGCTCCTCATCTTCAATCAGCTGACCTGCATTCTCCATGGCAAGTATCAAAGAACCGGAATTATAGCGTTTTGGTGGAGAGGTTTCCCCCTCCTTCACGTTGAATTCCTTAATTGGAATAGTAGTACCTTTCCTAAGTCCATGTAACACTTTAAGTAGTTCTTCATCCAACGTATTGGAGTTATCACTGGTATCCTCATTGCTATCTGATTCTGATTTAACCGTATTCTCCTCCTTCTTCTTTGCGAAAGAGTTTACTACGACCTTTAAGTATCCTTGATCTAGTAATACTTTAAAATTAGAGAAAAAGCGTTCATTTTCTCGGTTGAAGGTTAATGCTATCTTCTGATATACTGCTGCAGGGAAGAAAATACTTAAAAACCTTCTTACAATCACCTCATACACCTTACTTGCCGTGTGAGATACGGAAGTGAGTGCCCCAAAACCCTGACCGGTAGGTATAATGGCATAGTGATCCGTAATCTGCTTATCGTTGACATATCTAGTCTTAGCAATACCTTTGTAGCTACCATTTTCCAGAATCTCCGCTGCAAATTCCTTCCCATGGGCATAATTACGAAGCCCGCCAATATTCTTATGAATCTCCTTTGCTACAGCTGTAGAAAGCACTCTGGCATCCGTTCTTGGATAGGTCACCAACTTCTTTTCATATAGCTCCTGCACAATCTTTAATGTCTCATCCGGGCTTATCTTAAACAACTTAGAACATTCATTCTGAAGCTCTGCCAAGTTAAATAGTAATGGTGGGTTTTTCAATTCTTTTTTCTTCTCTATATTCTCTAAAACCGCAGTTACCGGTTGATTGGCACTTAAACTGTCAATAAGACCTAAGGCTATCTCTTTTTCTTTGAACCCATTTTCCTTATATAATGCTGGAGACTGAAAGAATCTTGAGCCTTCCACAGCCTTCCACTCACCATCTACCAGTTTTCCTGATAAATCAAAGGATCCTACCACCCTGTAAAATGGGGTTTTCACGAAGGAACGAATCTCTCTTTCCCTTCTTACCACCATTCCAAGAACGCAGGTCATAACACGTCCCACACTAAGAGCAAGGTTACGCTCCCTCTTCAAATACTGTTTTACGTTCTGTCCATATTTTAAGGTAATGATGCGGGAGAAATTGATGCCCATTAAGTAATCTTCTTTGGCACGAAGATACGCTGCATCAGACAAATTATCATATGCGGAAATGGGTTTTGCTTCCCTAATTCCTCGAAGAATCTCCTCCTCTGTTTGAGAGTCAATCCATACCCGTAGTTTTTCTTTTTCCTTACTAACACCTGCCAATTGGTCCACCAAACGATAGATATATTCTCCCTCTCGTCCGGAGTCCGTGCAGACATAGATTCTAGTTACATCTTCACGGTTTAATAATTCTTTTACCGTTTCAAACTGTTTGCTAACTCCCGGAATCACCTCATAAAGAAATTCCTTCGGAAGAAATGGCAATGTCTCCATAGTCCATCGTTTTAAAGCTGGGTCATAAACTTCTGGATAGCTCATAGTTACCAGATGTCCTACACACCAGGTAACAATGGCATTACTCGACTCCATATAGCCATCCTTATTGGTACCATTTATCTTAAGAGCTTTGGCAAATTCCCTAGCTACACTTGGCTTTTCCGATATATATAACTGTTTAGACATATAACTTCTCGACTTTCCTTTTCATTCACTAAATCATCCATATAGGCACACATCTCTTTTATTATACACTAAAGCTTTTACTTTTTCTATGGATTAAGGAGATTTGTATTCTGTACATTTTTCCTATTATATGCTACACTTTTCATGATATAAGCTTCATTTAGTTAGCAAGATTCTATCCCTATACAGGAAATCGAATCTATATAGAAAGGAATGATGAAATGTCTCCTAAGCAGCAATATTATGAAACTATAGCTGACAATCTAATCAAAAAATTCAACCTGAGAGGAATTGAGGGCTACTATTGCAGCACCAGAGAAGAGGCCCTTGGAACCATTAAGCGATTCCTAACACCTGACTGTTCTGTTACTTGGGGTGGATCAGAAACGCTAAGGGAAATCGGGCTATTGGATGCTTTAAAGAATTCCGACTACATAGTTTACGATCGGGCTGATGCTCATACTGCAGAAGAAAAATCACAGCTATATGCTAAGATTGTGACTGCAGATTACTTTTTCACAAGCTCTAATGCCATTACTTTAGACGGAGAATTAGTGAATATTGACGGCAATGGAAACCGAGTCGCCTGCCTTATGACAGGTCCTAAGAATGTTGTGGTAGTGGCTGGAATGAATAAGCTAGCTCCTGATGTTCCCTCTGCTATAACTCGTGTGAAAAATATGGCAGCTCCTCCTAATGCAGTACGGTTAAATTGCGATACACCATGTACCGACATAGGCCGATGTGTAAACTGCCTGACAAATGATTGCATCTGTGCCCATACCGTAGTTACAAGAAAATCCAGAATTCCAGGAAGAATTAAGGTAATCTTGGTTGGAGAGGAACTGGGATACTAAATAAATAATAAAAGCATGTCTCAATCTATTTTAAGCTTGAAACATGCTTTTTGTTATATAAACTAATCCTGTTTGAATCTCTTTCTCTTCTTATGCTCCTCATCAAGGATAGCTTCTCTAGCAGGAACTCCTGTCAAATCAACTAATGAATTCTGAGCTTTGATGACGCTTTCTAACCACAAAGCCTTAAAACTATCAAACTCTTTACAATCCTTAGGTACCTTAATTGGCTCTGCAAATATAAGGCGGTTTTCCTCGCCTTCTACTGCTTGCTCAATAAATCCTGGCAGAACAGGTATCCCAAGAAAACCAGCTAACCAAAAAGCTCCTTTTTCAATATCCTCTGGTTTGTCTAAATTCACATCATAAATCGTACCTTGAGGAAAAATCAAAAAATGTTTTGGTTTTTCACCATTCTTGTACCACTTAACAGCCGTTTTCAACGCAACCATGGAACCGCCTGAGCTATTGCGATCCACCCCTACTACCTTTTCCAATTCTAATACCGGTGTTAACTCTAATGGTATGGATACACCATTAAAACAGTTCTCCTTTGCAAAAACCAGCATCTCTGGGTATGTAGTTTTCACATCATGCATTACCTCATAATAATAACTTAGTATTAAAGGGGCATCAGAATCCGTCAAATGATTTGTAGCAACTATATAAGAGTTTGTAGTAAAATCCTCTGGTACATTATAGGTTTTGAAATTGTACGTTTTTAAAAGAGCCTTCTTAATCTCAATCATTCTACATTTCATCTTATCGGGGTCGTTTACTATACGTATCAAATCACGCATTCCTTCTTCACTAAACAAAGAACTCGCATTAAATAGGTGCATCAGTATTCCTCCAGTATTGTGGTTCATTCAATCCAACGATTGATTTTTGTAATCCTACACAGTATAATAACAAAGTTTACATGTTACTTATTATATCCCACTTATTCCTACTCATCAAGAGGAGGTTATTGGTTAACTCTGTAAAGGTAATAAAACCTTCTATTTATACATACATATACTATAACAAGCTTAGTATCTGCAGGTGATTTTTTGCATTGTTCTAATAGACAGCTTCGACTATATATATGTCTCGCTATTCCAAATATCTTAGGGCTTATTACGGCCATTGCTAACTTTTCTTCAATTAATAACTTATTGAAACAATTCCATAAGCCTCCTCTTACCCTGCCTACTTTTCTTCTTGTACTGGCTTGGATTGGGCTCTATACCGCACTAGGCTATGCTACCTTTCTTGTATGGAATACCAGAGTTTTTCATGATGAGAAACTAAAATCCTTCACCTTATGTGCCGGGCAGTTAATTCTTCATTCTCTTTGGGTTACCTGTTTCTTTAAATATCACTGGTTTTTCTTCGCTTTTCTACTTCATGCAGGATTTTTAGCTTTGGTATTCGGAAACATGATGTTATATCGCCAGCTGCATAAACAAGCAGGTACGATTATGATTATCTATTTTGTCTTTTGTGCATACTGTACTTATCTAAATCTAATTGCTGTATTTATAAACTAATATTATAAAAAAACCGCCATAGTCTTTATTATCAAATGATACCTACATCCCTATGGCGGCAGCTTTTTATAACTTATGTGATTTCTCTAGATTTGACTACTCAAAATATTCCTTCCCTTTTTTATAAAAACCGGAATACTGTCTAGTGGAGCATCTATCTCTACCCAGCTTCTTCCAAGGTATTCTTTATTGGTCTCTAACTCTATCCATATGCAATCACCCGGTAAATATACTTTTCTTCGTGTTGTCTTAGCATAACATACTGGGGCAACTAATATATCTGATCCAAACAAATATTCATTATCCACAAACCAACACTCTTTCTCTTCCGGATACTCATAGAATAGGGTTCGCATAACCGGAGTACCCTTTTCATGTGCTTCCTCCATCAAACTCCTTGTATAAGATCTCATGCTTTCCCGTAATTCCATATACTTTTTACAGATACTGTAGACTTCTTTTCCATAACTCCAGACCTCATTGGCTGCACCAGAACGGCAGGTTGCCCCTCCAGTAGTACCAACTTGTGCCTGCCTAGGTTCCCTGTCCCCATGTAACCGCATAACTGGGCAAAAGGTTCCCCATTGAAACCAACGTACAAACAATTCTCTAAATTCAGGGTCATCCGGATTGCCTCCATGAAACCCTCCAATATCAGTAGTCCACCATGGAATTCCTGCCATTCCCATATTCAAGCCGGCTACCAGTTGGTTACGCATACTTTCAAAACTGGAAGCAATATCTCCGGACCATACTAATGTGCCATACTTCTGGCTTCCAGCCCATGCACACCTGATTAGATTCACAATATTCTTCTGTCCTTCGCCTTCCATCCCCTCATAAAATGTTTTTGCATAATCTACGGGATAGATATTTCCAATTTCCAGGTCTGTTCCCTTATAATATCGGTAATTGTCAAAATCATAAGCCGTATACTCCGGTTCTGCTTCATCCAACCAGAATACTTTTATGCCTTTATCATAATAGTTCTTCTTTGCTTTTGCCCATAAGAACTCTCTTGCTGCTGGATTGGTTGCATCATAATGTATGGTGGTACCTTCAAAGTTAAGACCTACACGAAATCCTCGTTCCGTCCTAATCAAATATCCTTTTTCAAGCATCTCCTCATAATTCTCTGATTTGTAATCTACGGTAGGCCATATTGACACCATTAGCTTAATTCCCATTTCTTTAAGCTCTCGAATCATACCATCTGGGTCGGGCCAGTAGGTGGAATCAAATTTCCAATCACCCTGCTTTGGCCAATGAAAGAAATCTATTACAATTAAATCAATTGGTAATTCACGACGTTTATACTCCCTTGCTACTTCTAACAATTCTTCTTGTGTTTGATAACGCAGTTTACACTGCCAGAATCCCAAGCCATACTCAGGCATCTTTGGGACTGTTCCAGTAACTGCAGCATACGCTTCTTCAATCTCAGAAGGGGTCTCCCCTGCAGTAATCCAGTAATCCAATCCTTTCGTAGAATATGCTTCAAAACTCATTATATTTTTTCCAAGAACAGCTCGTCCAATTGCCGGATTATTCCATAGCAAACCATATCCCATCGAGGACAACATAAACGGTACGCTGGCCTGGGAGTTTCGGTGTGCTAGTTCTAGGTCCAAGCCCTTTAAATCCAGATATGGATACTGATACTGTCCCATACCATACAGTTTTTCCTCTTTATCAAGTGATTGAAAACGCATGGTCAGGTGATAATTACCACCAACATTAGGTCTAAACTCCCTTGCTTCCACCTCTATAGCACTGCATTTTGCGTCAGTGACATCTCTACGATTACGCCAATACTCTTCTAAAAGAAGCTTTCCTTTGTTATTGTATACTGTTATCTTTCCCCCATTGGTAATTCTTACTTCTATTTTTCCATTGATAAGACTAGCACCGGATTCCAGTAGTCTAGCGCTCCCTTTTTCTTGTACGTGGATACTCAGAGCCCAGTCTTCCTCTGGCATCTTAGCATCCTTAGTGGACCGGATGCGTATTGCATTTTTTCCCCAGCCTTCTATCCAAACTTCTTCTGCATCGTAATGATATACAATCCTTTTATTTTCTATCCTGAGCAATATTTTTCCTCCTATCCTTTCACTGCACCACTTGTCATACCACCAACAATATATTTCTGCATAAATATAAAAATAAGAGCTACTGGAATAATGGTTACAACAGCAAAAGCTGTCAAATAGCTCCATTTAGTTCCGTATTGTCCTAGAAAATTAAATATTCCTGCTGTAATTGGCCTTTTGATCTGATCCATAATGAATGTCATACCATATGGAAGGTCTCCCCATGCATAAAGGAAAGAGAATATTACACATACTGCAACACCTGGTTTAGCAATTGGAATAAGTATTCTTACAAATGCCGTAAATCTGTTACAACCGTCAATATAGGCTGCCTCCTCCATGTCCTTAGGAATGGAAGCAAAATAATTCTTAAGTATTAAGATGGAGAATGGAATTCCTATAGTAGCATCTGCCATCATAGCAGCCCACCATGTATTATATAAATTCATATTTTTAAACATGATAAATAACGGAGTCAACAGAACAGATACTGGTAACATCTGAGTAATTAGGAAAGAAAGAATTGCTATTTTCTTTCCACGGAATTTATATCTGGCAATTCCATAAGAGGCAGGTATTGCAAGCAATGCAGCAATAACCATTGCACCACAAGAAATTATAAAACTATTCCCAAAGGAACGAAACATATTAAAATCTCCATTTGAAACCTGAGCCCCATAGGATTTCGTATTTATGATATTGGGAAAAAAGGAAGGGGGATTCTGAAAAATCTCCTTCTCTGTTTTCAAAGAGGTAATAAGTGTCCAGTATAATGGAAACAATAAAATACAAAGTAATAAAATTGATATAACACATAGAAGCACATTTGCCTTTTTCTTAATTTTTTTATCATCCATTACGTATTTTCCTCCTTTGTCCCTCGCAAATAGAACGCTCCAACAATCAATAATATAACAAGCAAAATATTTGCTACCGCAGAACCCTTACTGTATTTGAACATTTCAAAGGATAGTTTATAGGAATAGGTAGATAGCATATGTGTTGAGTTAACTGGGCCTCCACTTGTCATAACATAAACAAGGTCATAAACTTTAAATGTATAAATAAATCCAAGAATCAGTACTGATTCAATAGTTGGACGAAGCATAGGCAGCGTAATTTTAAAGAATGATTGTCTTTTGGTTGCTCCATCAATTGCAGCACTTTCATACAACTCTTTTGGTATTGTTGTCAATCCCGATGAAATCAGAATCATATTAAATGGTATTCCAATCCATATATTGGCCACAATCAAAGAAAACATTGCTGTCTTGGGTGTTGTCAACCATTCTATATTTTCCGAAATAAGATGTAAACTTTTCAATATGTAATTCAAAACTCCAATATCCGTTGCAAATAGTAATTTAAAAATTAATGCTGTTACTGTAATTGGTATCATCCATGGGATCAGTAGAATACCACGTACTGGCTTTGCAAAAGAAAACTTCTTACTAAAGAACACCGCTAGGGCAAATCCGATTGCGAATTGTACTACTAGGCAACAAACGGTAAACACCAATGTATTTATAAGGGATCTAATAAATA
Source organism: Bacillota bacterium (assembly GCA_023411225.1). Taxonomy (GTDB): domain Bacteria; phylum Bacillota; class Clostridia; order Lachnospirales; family Lachnospiraceae; genus KM106-2. Next base: position 13,118 of record JAEYPA010000059.1, on the reverse strand, counting down.
CACTATCATTGAAAATATCCAGATAATTATTAAATCCAACAAAATGTTTTTCTCCCCGTACCAGATTAGCTGCCGTTACATCTTGAAAACTTAATTTTATATTATCCAAGATGGGTAACCCAACAAATATAAACATATATATTAATGCTGGCAACACAAATAGAATTCCGATATTCTCATACTGAAAAACCTTTTTTATCTTCTTCACTATGTTGCACCTCCTCACTCATCAAGTAATATCTATGATGAACTGTTAAAATAAAATACGGAGTACTCAATAATAATGTATACTCCGTATTTTCTTATGGAATAAATTATTTCATAATACTATCAATAGTCTCTTGAGCTTTTTTTGCAGCATCTTCCGGCGATGCTCCCCCTGTCATAACCTCATTAAAGGCAAGAGAAATTGCATCTGATATGCTTGGCCATTGAGCATGTGGTCCTCTTGGCTGCGCATACTGTAATTGATCTACAAATAACTTATATGGTGAGTTGTCATCAAACTGTTTTGCTGCAATATTCTTATCTGCAGAGATGTATCCAAATTGATCCATTAAGTATTTGACCTGCTCTTCCTTAGTAGCAAAAGTAAGGAAATCAAGAGCACCTTTTGTATTTCCATCTTTAATTACTGCATAATTTTCACCACCAAGAACAGAGGCATTATTTTTTTCCTTTGGAATTAAAGTTACTTTCCAATTAAGATCTTTTGCTTCCTTCTGCATAGTAGGAATTTGCCAAGGTCCATTTATCATCATTGCAACATTTCCAGAAATAAACTGATTCATAACGTCACCCTGTGTCCAGTTTGTACACTCTTTACTCATAACTTTAGAGTCAATTAAATCTTTAGCAAATGTTAATGCTTTAATTCCACCTTCTGAATTAATCTCGTAAGAAGTTGCACCAGTTGACCATAACCATGGAACAAAGTTAAAGGTACCTTCTTCGTTCTGTACGCTACAGAAAGCCAGACCAGTAGTATTACCAGAAGTCAGAGCCTTAGCAGTAGTCTTAAGTTCATCCCAGGTTGTTGGTACAGAGCAATTTTTTGCTTTTAGCAAATCTTCATTGTAATAGAGTGCAAGACAATTTACACCATAAGGTACTCCATAAAGTTTTCCATCGATTGTACAGGAATTTACTGCACCTTCAAAATAATTGCTAACATCGAATTTACCAGTCAAGTCTTCAAATATTCCCATGGATGTATAAGATGCATGATCTGGAGAATCTAGGATTGCAATATCAGGTAATTCATTTGCAGAAGCACCAATTGATAATTGTTTCTTAAAATCTGCAAATGGTACATACTTTGCAGTAACTTTATATGCGGTCTGAGCAGCATTATAATCTTGAATTACCTTGTCTAGTGCCTTTTGATGTCCTTCAGTCTCCCAATAATACCAAATAGTTACATCTTGTGTCTCTCCCTGTGCCGCTGAAGCTGATGGAGCAGTAGTATTACTCTTTTTGCCAGTGTTGTTATTACTTGTGTTAGAACCACAAGCCGATAATAATCCCATAGTTAAAACGACTAACATTAATAGCGCAACAACATTTTTTATTCTCATAGCCTTTCCTCCTTAAGGTTTTCCCTTTGATATACCTATCATAATCGAATTACATATAATTAGAAATTCTACAAATCTTAAAAAGGAGGAGATTTCTAATCGAACTTATTTATTCATCTTTCGATACTCAATAGGTAACATTCCCGTATTCGCTTTAAACACCTTACCAAAATACTTTGCATCTGAATACCCTACCAACTCTGCTATCTCATATAATTTCAGCTGTGTTCCAATCAAAAGCTCTTTTGCTTTGTTCATACGATAATTCTTCATATACGTGCTAAAGTTTACTCCTAATTCCTTATGAAATTGTGTCCCTAGATACTCTGGTGTAATTCCCAGTTTATACGCGATCTCCTCAAGAGTAATTCCCATTCTATAAAACTCATGTATCAAAGCTAAAGCCCTCTTAATACTAATATTTTCAACATTACCTACTGGCATCTGCATCTTATTGATTAAATCGGCTGTGATCTCTCTTAGTTCTTCCCTTGTCTTACTATGCATTATCCGTTCCAACATTGTCTGCTGCTCAAATTTTTCAAAATCAAGATTCCCTATTTCCTTAGAAAAATTTATAATTGCCCAAAAGAAACGGACATAGCAATTTTTTATATTTTTAGGTGCATATACTTTATTACTATGAAAATATTCATGAAACTTTTGAATACTTCTCTCCACTTCTTTAAGGTTATTTGCGCACATAAAAGCCTTGATCTGATTCTCAATTTCGATGGGATAGACACATACTGCCACCTGGACATTTTGTATTTCCGGATAGGAGATGATAATCTCGCTTCCTAAAGAAATGTTCCATTCAAGGTAAGACTCAAGTTTCTCATAACAATTTCTCAGTTGAAATATATTTTCCACTTCTGACCAACCAATCACCGTCCCGATAAACTGTGCATCCTTAATTAAAAATTGATTTTGAAATAGTCTTTTTAAGCCTAACTCCTTCTTATAGTTATAAATTACTAATATAATATTCTTAGATTTCTCATCTTGTATTGCACAGAATGATAATGGTTCTTTTCCAGACAAAATATTAGTTAATGATTTAATCATCTTTAAAACACCCGTATTATCCCATTTCTCGTAATACACTTCTAAAAAAGAAATTGGCCTATCCGGGTTTATATTTAAATCTGTTTTAATATACTCCACTGTCTTGTCATCCAAATGTAATGAGCCGTTTAAAACATTTCGAAATACCTGATCAATTGAAGCAAAATAATTTTGTATTTGACGGTTTTTTTTCTCTTGTTCTTGTTGTACCCGCTCTACAGCATCGGAGAATTCCTCCATAATAATTGGTTTTAGAAGATAGTCCATTACTCCTAAATGCATTGCTTCTCTGGCATACTCGAACTCTGAATATGCACTTAATACAATCACCTGACCTTTGTAGCTTTCATCATAAAGAATTTTAAGCATCTCTAAGCCATCCATAACAGGCATACGAATATCCGTGATAATTATATCCGGTTTCTCACGGCGAATCACCTCGAGACCCTCTTTCCCATTTTCGGCTTCTCCTACCACTATATTAGTCTTATTCAGCTTAGGTAAAAGTTTTTGGATTCCTTCACGTATTCTAATTTCATCTTCAACAATAACAAATCTCATACTAATCCCCCTCCTACCTTACTGCCCTGGAATTTGTATTATTACGTTTGTGTATTCCCCCAGTTGGCTGGATATAAATACAGTAGCCTCTTCTCCATAATACATTTTCAGACGAGTAATCGCATTCTCCATACCTATACATTGTCTATCTTTATTTTCTAGAAATACACCTTGATTCATTCGTTCAACTAAATCAACCGGCATTCCTTTTCCATTGTCCCATATTTGAATTACTAAATTATCGTTTTTCATCGCAATTCTTATTTTTAAAGTGTATAAGCTCTTCTTAGCCTCAAATCCATGTAAAATAGAATTTTCCACAAAAGGTTGAAATAGAAGTTTATGTATTTTAAAAGATTTAGTCTCCTCGGATATATTGATTTCACACTCAAATGTATTCTTTAGCCTTGTCTGCTGTAAGAATAGATACTGCTTTAGCCATTCCACTTCTCGGCCAAGCTCTACAACATCATTACTATGATCTATTCCATACCTAAGTATTGTAGCCAAAGCAGTGATTGCATTACTAATCTCATAATCGTCCCGATCGATTGCCATCCAATTAATTGTATCCAGACTGTTATATAAAAAATGTGGATTGATTTGGGCTTCTAATGCTTTTATTTCAGCATTCTTCTGTTTCATACTTGCCTCTTTCTCGTTTTTTATAGAACTCTCCAGTTTATCCAGCATGGAATTAAAATTTGTTTCAAGTATTTGTATCTCTGTAGGCGACTTTGGATTTTCAATGGCACGAACCGACAGTTTCCCATGTCCTGCTACTTTCATGGTATCTACTAAATGATTTATGGAACTCATTAGGTTTCTGGTGACTGTATAAATCATCGTTGCAAGAACTAACGTAATCACTCCTAATAACAGTATCATAATCTTTTGCTGCTCATTCATTTTGCTAATCAAATCCTCTTGAATGGCAACATGAACAATATCAGCTTGAAAGCTTTCATCATATACCACATCGATGGTATATGCTTTTGTATCGATTATCTTGCTATTATTGATAAACTCTCCATAAGCTTTCTTTCTCTCTTTAAGATTTTCACTCCATTTGATAATTTGATTTCCAATTATCTTCTTATTGCTACAGGATATCATTTCTCCATTTGTATCCACCAAAAAATTAATACTGTTTTTATCATCGCTTCCAGCCATTTCCTGAAGCATGTCCTCATCAATACTAACAATTACTACTCCTAATGGTTGATTCACGTTTTTAAAATCAATAATTCGATGTCCCAAATGAAACATATAGTATGTCTTTGAAGCATATACTCCCGCTTTTTTAGTCGGTATAATACGGGTAGAGTTTGAAACGTTAATGGAGGTATAGATTTGCTGAGTCGTCATTCCAAAATTCCCTATCCATGACGTCTGGGTTGCTGAACCGGTAAGCATATCATAAAAGACAACCCTTCCACTATCCGTAATTACCGTAATACACTGTATATATTCTTTTGCATAAAACATTCCTCGCAACGTTCTACGCAATTGTTTAGTCATTGTTGAAATATCATTGTTTTCATTGATATCCTTTACCATCTCTACAATGTCATCATTCATGTAAATCTGAAATAATATGTCCTCATAGGAATCCACCCATACATTTAGACTATTTTTCGTCTGCATAGTATTGGCGTGTACCAATTCATCTGCATTATTCTTAACCGTATGTGAGATCCTTATATAAGATAGAATGACAATAACAAAGCTTGGTAGTATGGAAGTAAAAATAAATGCTACTAATAATTTATTTTTTAAACTCGAATATAAAAAATTATGTAATATTTTTTTCATGCAAAATTACCCCATTTTTTTCTATATTAACATGTTACCTGACAAATAAAAATATATAAAAACAAAAAAAGGAGTAATTTTCTAATATTATCTTTTTAATAAGTAAATTGATTAGGGATTTCTTCTTTTGCGCATACTGTACTTATCTAAATCTATAAAACTATTTGGGTATTAAAAGGAGCCGCTTTATGCGCAATCGTATCCTCTTTTTCGAAATCATAAGCTTTGTAATAGCTTCCACTTTTGGTGTTTTATTACATTCTATCTATAATTGGAGTGGCGCAAGTATATGGACCGCTCCTTTTGCTTCTGTTTCCGAAAGTGTATGGGAACATCTCAAACTTTTGTACTGGCCATTTCTTTTTACAACATTAATAGGGTACTATCTAATTGGTAGACGTCAAGAAAATTATTTCTTCTATCAGGCCACGGCTCTGTCGCTTGGTATGGCTTTCTTTATTGTAGCTTTTTTCACCTATAGTGGCATCATTGGACGAAACTTTTTGGTAATAGACATCATAATATACTACATTGGGTATATAATAAGCTACCGCCATAGTTTCTACTGTCTGACGGTATATCCATCGAGAGACAGCCTGAATTACTATGGCGGCATCTTATTTATGGCTTATGGTATTCTTTTAATCTTTTTTACATTCTTTACCCCTCATCTAAGAATCTTTTTAGATCCTCAGACCGGATTATATGGAATATAAAGGATGGCTGTCAGTTAATGCTTTTACGATAGCCATTGCTTTCTCTTTATTGGTATCTACATCATCAATTACCATTGCAATTGCCTCTGCAACCTGATCCATATCAGCTGTGTTAAAGCCTCTTGTGGTAATGGCAGCTGTACCAAGACGGATACCACTTGTAACAAATGGAGAAGCAGGGTCATTTGGAATGGTATTCTTATTACAGGTAATGTTAGCAGCATCCAATAAATGCTCTGCTTCCTTACCCGTTACATTCTTACTTACCAGATCAACTAACATCAGGTGATTATCTGTACCACCGGATACAATGTGAAAACCTCTGTTTTGAAGTCCTTTACAAAGAGCCTGGGCATTGTCGATGATATTCTGTGCATATACCTTAAAGCTAGGGTCTAGAGCTTCCTTAAAGCATACAGCTTTGGCAGCAATTACATGCATTAATGGACCACCCTGAATTCCTGGGAAAATAGCTTTATTAAGCTTCATTTCCTCTGCAAACTCCTTGCTGGATAAAATCATTCCACCTCTTGGTCCTCTTAAGGTTTTGTGTGTAGTAGTTGTGGTTACATGGGCATATGGAATTGGACTTTCATGAAGACCGGCTGCAACAAGACCTGCAATATGAGCCATATCTACCATAAGGTAAGCACCAACCATATCAGCAATCTCACGGAAACGTTTAAAATCAATCTTTCTTGCATAAGCAGATGCTCCTGCAATAATCATCTTAGGCTTACATTCCTTTGCAATCGCTTCTACCTGGTCATAGTCGATTACACCATCATCATTTACTCCATAAGGAACGATATTATAATAACTACCAGACATATTCACTGGGCTCCCGTGTGTCAGATGTCCGCCATGGGCTAAGTTCATACCCATTACCGTATCCCCTGGTTTTACTAAGGCAAAATATACTGCCATGTTAGCCTGAGCACCAGAGTGTGGCTGTACATTGGCATATGTACAACCGAATAATTCCATGGCCCTGTCTCTTGCCAGATCTTCTACGATATCTACGTATTCACAACCGCCATAATATCTCTTTCCAGGGTAACCTTCAGCATATTTATTGGTAAGTGGACTTCCCATAGCAGCCATAACTGCTTTACTAACAAAATTCTCAGATGCAATTAACTCAATGTGATCATTTTGTCTGCCGATTTCTTTGTTCATGGCACTAGCCACTTCTTTGTCATACTTTTGTACATCATCAAAAGAAAACATGAATCTACCTCCATAGTATTATTATTTTGGACGAATCGTCCTCAATTCATATTAGTAAATATTATAAAACGAAATCTCTAATAAATCTAGTGTAATAATTGGAGAAAAGAAAATATTACTAGTTATTTGCCAAGTCACTCTGCAATTTATACCTGTCAATTAGCTTTGCTATGTTTCCACCCAATACTTTCTCACTGATTTTCTTTGAAGGACTTACATACTCAATCATTTCTTTCGTCAATAACGGTTCGCCATATGGTGCATCAGCCTCCTATCATTATTTATTAATTCTGACGAATTTCTTTTTCCCAATTTTAATGACATCCTCATTGATTAAAACTCTGCTCAATTCATCCTCTTCTATTTTCTCCCCGTTGATCTTAATGCCTCCTTGTTGAATAAGCCTGATAAATTCACTTTTGCTTTTTATAAATTCCATCTCAATCAGTTTTGTAACATTATCAATTAGAGTATCCTTCTTCGGGTCCACAAGTAGAGTAGGGATCTCATCTGGAATGGCTTTTTTACTAAATGCCATCTCATAGTAGGAAATAGCCTTTTTTACTTCCTTCTCAGTATGATATAAGCCTGTAATAATTGTTGCTAACTTGAACTTGATATCTCTCGGATTTGTTCCACTGGTAAGTTCCGCCTTAAACTGATCAATCTCATCCGGATGTTCATCTGTTGCCAGTTCAAAGTACTTTATAATTAAATGATCGGGCACTTCCATCACTTTTTTAAACATTACCTCAGCTGGTTCACTAACCCCAATATAGTTTCCTATACTTTTACTCATTTTCTCCACACCGTCAATTCCTTCAAGAATCGGCATAAAGAGTGCAATTTGCTGTTCTAGGCCCACTGCTTTTTGCAGAGTTCGTCCCATTAGTATATTGAAGGTTTGATCCGTACCACCTAGTTCAATATCTGCTTTTGTCTCAACAGAATCATAAGCCTGCATTAATGGATAGAAAAACTCATGTAAACCAATTGTTACACCATTCTTGTACCGATTTTGAAAATCATCTCTCTCAAGTATCCTTGCTACCGTGGAGGTTGCCGCAAGCTTAATCACATCTTCAAAAGTCAGATTGGCAAGCCATTCAGAGTTAAATCTTACAACTGTTTTCTCCTTATCTAGTATCTTAAAAATTTGTTCGCAGTATGTCAGTGCATTCTTTTTTACCTTTTCATCCGAGAGGGCTACTCTCCCCTTTGCTTTTCCTGTGGGATCTCCTATCTTTCCTGTAAAATCCCCAATAATAATTACGGCTTGGTGCCCAAGTTCTTGCATCTGTCTAATCTTCCTCAAAACAACAGCATGGCCTAGGTGAATATCCGGTGCAGAAGGGTCAAGTCCTAGCTTAATAATCAATGGTTCCTTTCGTTCATAAGATTTTTCTAATTTGGCCAGAAGCTGTTCTTCATTCACACATTGTTGAACCCCTTTGCAGATAATAGGCATTTGTTCCTTTGGTGTTAACATAATCAATCTCTCCTTGTAATATGATTATTAATATTTGCATAATCTTTAAGAAATCCCGAAATGAAGAACAAAGCAGCTTTCCCCTATCCGTTTGTGAGCATCCTACCTGGAGGATTTTATGTGATTGGAGTTGCAGTGTAATTTCCTATCACATAAAAAACTCTCGTCCTAATGTTTCCAAAAGGACGAGAGTTACTCTCGTGTTACCACCTTAAGTTTATAGACAACTCACATTGTCTACCTCAACGAGTACGGCCTAAGCGATACCCTTGCACTTGGTTACGGTGTGCTCTCCGTCGTAGCCTACTTCTATAATCGGTTCGGTACGCAGCTCCAAGATGTATTCACACTTTCTATCCATGAGCCTCTCATCAACCGGCGTCTTTCTGTTTGGAATTGAATATGCTACTCTTTCTTTTCATAGCCTTTTCTTATACTTTATAATGCAAATATTTAATTAGTGAAATAGTATCATTATATCACAGATTCGTCAAGATAATTATTTAAGGATGATGAACTTCCATTTATTACTGTAATTCGTCTCCTAATTCCACCTTTGAGACATCCGTCTCTCTTACCTTCTTACGAACTGCAAGAAGCATAGATGGGGAAACGCTTAATTCATCATAACCTAATTTTAAGAAAGTCTCTGTTAAAGCAAGATCTGCTCCTAATTCCCCACAGATACCACACCAGATTCCTGCCTTATGGGCATTGTCTGCTACTATCTTTAACATACGTAACACTGCTGGATGATGTGGATCATAGATTGGGTCTAACTTTGGATTCTGACGATCAATGGCTAAGGTATACTGAGTTAAGTCATTGGTTCCAACACTAAAGAAATCTACTTCTTTTGCCAGTAAGTCTGAAACCATGACTGCTGCAGGTGTCTCAATCATAATACCAATCTCACATTGTCTAAATGCAATGCCTTCACTCTTCAGCTCTTCCTGTACTTCTCCTATAATCTCCTTAACGAGGCGAACCTCATTAACAGAAATAATCATTGGAAACATAATGGAAACATGACCATACATAGATGCTCTATAAATGGCACGAAGCTGTGTCTTAAACATAGTTCTTCTGTCCAGACAGATTCTGATGGCACGGTAACCAAGGGCAGGATTCTCTTCCTTGTCCATACAAAAGTAATCAATCTGCTTATCAGCACCAATGTCACAAGTACGAATAATGACTTTTTTGCCAAACATACGCTCCGCAACTTCCCTATAAGCATGGAACTGCTCATCTTCCGTTGGGTAATCCTTTGAATTCAGGTATACAAACTCACTTCTAAATAAGCCCACGCCTTCCGCGTCATTTAATATCACCTTAGCAACATCCTCTACCCCACCAATATTGGCATAGAGATTGATTTTCTGCCCATCAAGGGTAACACTTTCCTTCCCTTTTAACTGTTGAAGAAGTTCTCTTTGTTCCAGATCTTCCGCCTGTTTCTTCTGCATCAGAGTAGTAGTTGCGGCGTCCGGTTCAACATATACAGTTCCGGTAAAGCCGTCAACAATAGCCGCTTTTCCGTTATATTCCTCCAACAATTCAATGTTAGTATTTATTAGGGCAGGTATGTTCATTGTCCTTGCAAGGATTGCTGTATGAGACTGAGTGGAACCATGAACGGTAACAAAGGCTTTTACCTTATCCTTGTCTAACTGAACAGTCTCACTTGGAGCTAGGTCATCTGCTACAATAATCGTTGCACCGTCTGCTTCTTCACTTGTATTCTGACTACCTGAAAGAACATTTAAAACACGCTCCGAAACATCCTTTACATCTGCAGCACGTTCCTTCATATAGGTATCATCCATACTTGCAAATATATTAGCAAAGGTATCTGCAGTCGTAGCTACTGCATATTCTGCATTTACTAGCTGTTCTGTAATCATACCAGTAATGGCTTCCACGTAATCCAAATCCTCTAGCATCATCTGATGCACTTCAAAAATCTGGGCATGAGCTTCCCCTACCTCTACCAAAGCCTTCTCGTACAAGCCTTGTAATTGAACGATTGCCTGACTCTTTGCCGCCTCGAATCTAGCGATTTCACTGGCACTATCCTTAATATGCTCACGCTTTATTTGCTGCTCATGACGGTTATATATGGATATCGTACCAAATGCGACCCCTCCAAATACAGCAGTACCATTAAATACTTTCATCTATTCAAACTCCTTTCGGTATCATTCTCCCGTCCCTACAATTTAGAAAAATCTTGTTACAGATTCTCCTTCATGAATTGTTCTAATTCAACTGCTGCAGTTTCTTCATCTTCACCGTCTACGGAAATTGTAACTTCCTGTCCATTTTTAATACCTAACTGCATAACACCCATTATACGTTTAGCATCTGCTTCTCTGCCCTCTTTAGCAATGGTAATCTTACTTGCAAAGGTAGCTGCCATCTTGCAAAGAGTACCTGCTGGTCTAGCATGCATGCCATTTGGGTCTGTAATCACATAAGTGAATTGTTTCATAATTGAATGTTGAGGTCACATGGACATATGTCCAATTGTTGCAACCTCTCTCCTTTCTGTCATTATATTAATCGGACTAATATCCATATGCTAAAGAAGCTGCGCTATCTGTTCACTTGTTGCCAACTGATTGGAAAATGCACTAGCACTTCCTGCCGCAATTCCAAGTTTTAATGCCTCTTTGTATTCACAAGTCTTGTGATACCCAGCTATAAAACCGGCTACCATGGAATCTCCTGCTCCAACAGAGTTGATAACTTGGCCTACTGGGGCCGGACTTTCCAATACTTCATCAGTATCAGTAATCAAAATTGCTCCCTTCTCAGCTCTGGAAACCAATACATTTCCAGCACCTAAGGACTGCAATTTCCTTGCATAATAGATTATGTCATCCCTATCCTTTATTGTTACACCAAAGATTTCGGATAATTCATGATGATTCGGTTTTATTAGAAATGGATGATACTTCAACACATTTTTTAAAAGGCCTCCTGTGGCATCTACCACAGTTTTCACACCCTGACTATTCAAAATAGCCATAAGTTCTCCATACAAGCTATCCGGAAGGTTCTTTGGAATACTTCCGGCTAACACTACCATATCCTCTGAATGTAACGATTTCATTTTATCATACAGTAACCCTATCTGTTGAGCGGAAATTATTGGTCCTTGGCTGTTTATTTCTGTCTCTTCTCCTGTCTTAATCTTCACATTGATTCGAGAGATGCCTTCTGTTACAGCGATAAAATCCGTTCTCACACCCTGATTATATAAAAGGCGAATAATCTCGTTTCCGGTAAAACCTGCTACAAATCCCAAAGCAGTAGTTTCTATACCTAGATGATGAAGCATCACTGACACATTGATTCCTTTGCCACCAGCTAGATATTCTTCCTTACTTGTTCGGTTAACCTTACCCTCTTTACACTCCTTAAGATAAACCACATAATCAATGGATGGATTTAAGGTTACTGTATAAATCATAACTATTCCCCCTGATGTTTCTTACGTTTTTCCGATATCACCGGTTCTACTACCTGTACCACTTTAATTGGGACTGCGTAGCGTTCATCCTTTTCTCCCATGTCATCAATGGAAACCCCCAGCTTTTTTGCTTCTTCTTCCTGCAACCTAGCTTTCTCCTTCATGACTTTACCTTTTTTTTCATACTCGTCCAAGAAACTAACTTGCATCTTAGCATTGTGATAGCCAATAATCGTGTCCAGATTCACATCATGGGCGGCGCGGAAAATATTACTTTCCACATTGGGATTACTGTTATGAAGACGTTTAATCAATTGTTTCATCTCCTGACGTTTGGAGCCACCGCCACCGTTATCGCATATGCTACAGTTTTCCGTAAACCGGCAGGCACACTGAATGAACTGAAGGTCATTGTATCTTGCCCAGGCTATGATATTCTCCTCTCGGATCATATACATAGGCCGGATTAATTCCATACCTAGGTGATTGGTAGAATGAACCTTAGGCATCATGGTCTGCATCTGCCCACCATAAAACATGCCCATCAAAATAGTCTCTATAACGTCATCATAATGATGTCCCAAGGCAATCTTGTTACAGCCTAATTTTCTGGCTTCTTTATATAAATATCCTCTTCTCATTCTGGCACACAGATAGCAAGGACTGTCATCAATATCTGCCACTACATCAAAGATAGAGGTCTCGAACATTTTCAATGGAATATTTAGAATTTTAGCATTATTAATGATGGTTTGCCGATTAATCTCGTTATATCCAGGATTCATACACAAAAACTCAATGTCAAAATTCATCTGTCCATGTCTTTTTAATTCCTGCATACATTTGGCTAACAACATGGAGTCTTTCCCCCCGGAGATACAGACAGCAATCTTATCCCCTTCCTCTATCATTTTGTAATTCTTGATACCTTTAATGAATGGTACCCATATTTCTTTACGAAATCTCTTAATCAAACTTCTTTCTATTTCTTCAAATCGTTCCATATTATAAACCTTTCTAATGTTAATCCTTACTTATCCTTTATATTTGTTTGTCCTTTACTATCTCCTGTATTGCTTCTACCACTGCATCCACCTGTTCTTCAGTCACCAGATGACTTAAGCTGATGCGAAAGGAACTTAGGGCATTCTTTCGATCATGGCTTACTGCATACACCGCACGGG
>JAEYPA010000050.1 GCA_023411225.1 Bacillota bacterium | reverse complement strand
TTGATTGTAAAGAAAAGTATAACCAAGTTCCCTGTACAATCAAATAATTTGTTAAGGAAAAAGAAGTCAAGGATAGCATCATGGCGAAGAAGTTTATCTATAGAAAGGAGAGGATGGTATGGGATTCATACGATTTGTAAAAGAAGAAGCTGCCATTATTAAAGAACGAGACCCCGCAATTAAAACCTCGGCTGAGGTATTCTTATATCCTAGTTTTAAGGCAATGATACGTTACCGTATAGCACATAAATTATATTTACACAAACACTATTTTTTAGCGCGGTGGATATCGCAACGCACGGTTCGCAAGACCGGTATTGAGATTCATCCTGGTGCTACCATTGGAAAGGGCCTGTTTATTGATCATGGAAATGGTGTAGTTATCGGAGAAACTGCAATACTTGGAGATAATGTAACTCTGTATCAGGGAGTAACCCTTGGTGGAACCGGTAAAGAACATGGAAAGAGACATCCTACCATAGGAGATAATGTTATGATTAGTGCAGGTGCCAAAGTGTTAGGTTCCTTTACGGTAGGTAGTAACTCTAAAATTGGGGCCGGCAGTGTGGTGCTTTCAGAGGTGCCACCGAACTCTACAGTTGTAGGCGTTCCCGGACGTGTAATTAAACGAGATAATGTGAAGGTACCAACTGAAGATCTGGATCAGGTACATTTACCAGATCCTGTTAAAAACGATATACAGCAATTGCAGAATGAAAATGCAACCTTACGAGAAGTTATAGATAAATTGTGTAAATGTGTTGAACGGCTGGAACAAGGGAAATAATTAATACAAAAGAGTAAAAAAATGAATGGAGGAAATAGAATGAAGCTATATAACACTCTGTCTAAATCTAAAGAAGAATTTGTACCAATTGAACCAGGGAAGGTGCGTATGTATGTATGCGGTCCTACGGTATATAACTATATTCATATTGGAAATGCTAGACCAATGATTATTTTTGACACAGTAAGGCGATATTTTGAATATAAGGGATATGAAGTAAACTATGTCTCTAATTTTACGGATGTAGATGATAAAATCATTAAGAAAGCCAACGAAGAGGGTGTTGCGGCCAGTGAGATTTCTGAGCGTTATATTAAAGAGTGCCAAAAGGATATGAAGGACTTAAATATTAAACCTGCCACTAAACATCCAAAGGCAACAGAAGAAATCGACGGCATGATAGAGATGATTAGGACATTAATTGATAAAGGTTATGCCTACGAGAAAAATGGTACAGTTTACTTCAGAACCAGAATGTTTGATGGATATGGTAAACTATCCAAGAAAAACATCGATGACTTAGAAGCTGGAATCCGCATAGCAGTATCTGATGAAAAAGAAGACCCAATGGACTTTGTTCTCTGGAAACCAAAGAAGGAAGGAGAACCAAGCTGGCCATCTCCTTGGAGTGACGGAAGACCAGGTTGGCATATTGAGTGCTCCGTTATGAGTAAGAAGTACTTGGGAGATTCTATTGATATTCATGCAGGTGGGGAGGATTTAATATTTCCTCATCATGAAAATGAGATTGCCCAAAGTGAAGCTGCCAATGGTAAAGGCTTTTCAAAATACTGGATGCACAATGGTTTCTTGAATATTGATAACAAAAAAATGTCTAAATCTGCAGGCAATTTCTTTACTGTTCGAGAAATTGGAGAAAAGTTCGACTTACAGGTACTTCGTTTCTTCATGCTTAGTTCTCATTACAGAAGCCCACTAAACTTTAGCCGTGATTTAATGGATGCAGCAAAAAGTGGATTAGATAGAATTAAGACTTGTGTGTCTAATCTGGAATTTTTGATGGCAAATGCCAAGGAATCAGAAGCAACTGTAGAGGAACAGTCCGTAATTGCAGAGGCAAATGATTTAAATGAAAAGTTCAACAGTGCAATGGAGGACGATTTTAATACAGCAGATGCAATTTCCGCCATATTTGAAATTGTGAAACTGGCTAACTCCAATACAAATGAAAGAAGTAGCAAAGAAGTTATTCAAGTATTATTAAACAAAATTCTTGTGTTATGTGATATACTTGGTATTGAAGCTGCAACTAAGAAAGAATTGTTGGATGAGGAGATTGAAAGTCTTATCCAGGAACGCCAGGATGCCAGAAAAGCTCGAGATTTTGCCCGTGCAGATGAAATACGTAATGAATTGTTGGACAAAGGAATTGTTTTAGAGGATACCAGAGAAGGGGTTCGTTGGAAAAGGGCATAAAATAAGAGATAATAGAAAGAGCATATAATATGAAAATGGATGAATTGAAGTTACATGAGTATTTACGACAGTCTTTTGATTTGGAAAGCTTTGATCCTAAGCAGTATTCCCCATTGGTACTGGCGTATATCGGAGATAGTATCTATGATATTATTATTCGCACCATTATGTTATCCCATGGTAATGCACCTGTAAATAAGCTTCATAAGGAGAGCAGTAGCCTTGTAAAGGCTCCTACCCAGATGAAGATGTATCATGCCATTGAAGGAATCTTAACTGAGGAAGAAGTAGGAATCTATAAACGTGGACGTAATGCCAAATCCTATACCTCTGCAAAAAATGCTACCATAACAGAATATCGGATTGCCACTGGATTTGAAGCTTTATTGGGATATCTATATTTATGTGACCAAATGAATCGAATTGTGGAACTGGTACAATATGGCCTTAATGGCCTTGAAAAATAGGAGAGAAAATGAGATACGAGGAATTAACAATAGAAGGAAGAAATGCTGTACTAGAGGCATTTCGTGCAAAGAAACCAATTGATCGTTTGTTTATTCTGGATGGCTGTCAGGATGGCCCAGTGCAATCCATTTTAAGAGAAGCTAAAAAGACGGACACAATTATCACCTATGTAAAGAAGGAACGGTTAGATCAATTGTCAGAAGCAGGGAAGCATCAGGGTGTTATTGCTTACGCTGCCGCTTATGAATATGCTACTATAGAAGATATGTTCAAATTGGCTGAGGAAAAAGGGGAGCCTCCATTTCTTATACTACTAGATAACATAGAGGATCCACACAATCTGGGAGCGATGATTCGTACAGCTAATCAGGCAGGGGCCCATGGAATTATTATTCCAAAGCGTCGCGCGGTAGGTCTTACAGCAACAGTAGCCAAAGTAAGTGCCGGAGCAATAAATTATGTTCCAGTGGCAAAAGTGACAAATCTTAGTACCACCATAGAAGAATTGAAGCAGAAGGGAATGTGGTTTGCTTGTGCTGATATGGATGGAGATTTGATGTATAATGTTAATCTGACAGGTTCCATGGGACTTGTCATCGGAAGTGAAGGAGAAGGTGTCAGCCGTCTGGTCAAAGAAAAATGCGATTATGTAGTTCGTATTCCTATGAAAGGAAATATCGACTCTCTAAATGCATCTGTAGCCATGGGTGTACTTTCCTATGAAATCGTCAGACAAAGAATGAAATAATAAGAGAACAGGGGGTGACTCTATGGCATTTGAAAAATATAAAACGCTTACTGATGAAGAAATAATTGAAAGAATTCGTAGACAGGACTCAGATGCTGTAGATTACCTTCTAGAAAAATACAAGAATGCTGTCCGCCAGAAGGCTCGTGCTTTGTTCATAATAGGAGGAGATCGGGATGATTTAATCCAGGAGGGCATGATTGGCTTATATAAGGCAATCAGAGATTATGATAGCACCAAGGATGCTAGCTTTGGATATTTTGCAGATTTATGTATTTCAAGACAGATATATGATGCAATTAAAGCTTCTAACCGGAAGAAGAATATTCCCCTAAATACATACATATCCCTAAACTCACCAATTTATAATAATTATAATGAAAGAGAGGATATGCTTTCCATAATTGACATAATATACCAAGATAATAATACAAATCCAGAGGAATTGGTTATTGACAAGGAACGTACCAGTATGTTAGAATATGAACTCGAGAGGCGGTTGAGCAACCTCGAAAAAGAAGTGGTTAAGCTCTATGTTGTCGGAATGAAGTATACCGAGATTGCCGCTATTTTAAATAAGGAACCAAAGTCAATTGATAATGCGTTGCAACGAATTCGTACTAAGTTGAATGCGTTAGTTAAAGAAATGTAGAGGTTGGAACCTTCATAGTTTGTGCTGCTGTGGCTCAGGGGTAGAGCGTTTCCTTGGTAAGGAAGAGGTCGCGGGTTCAATTCCCGCCAGCAGCTTAATAGGGAAAAACCCTTGTAAAATCAGCATCTGCGAAGTTTTACAAGGGTTTTGTTAGCTCTGTGTCATGTGTTGGGGTGTGAGGTGCGTTGCACCTAACCAATACTGGCATTAGAACCATTTTTATGTTTTGTAATAAATGTTATATTAAGGCATGACAAATAACCTTCTCTGTTAGCTCGTTTGTACGTCCAAATTTAAAAGATGTGCAGAAATGCTGACGATGTTAAAAGTTACCACAATATAATAAATAAGAACAATATTCATTGAATTAGTTTTATTACATGATAAAATTAAGAACAATTTATGTTGACTAGTTTAAAAATGTAACAGTGTAGTATTTTAATTAGTATGTGATTGTGATGGAAGTTGTTCATATATGACATAGTGATATGCTTCGATTAAAACCCGAAATTCATGTAAATCAGGAGTAGCTTTGATTTATGATATATATAATAGGCAATTGGTAGAGGAGTTAATTTATGCCCATTTTAGAGATACATAATCTTATTAAAACGTACGGTGTGGAAGGTAATACAGTAATTGCATTAGATGATATATCATTTAATGTTCAGAAGGGTGAATTTGTGACTATTGTAGGGCAATCAGGTTCGGGAAAATCGACTTTATTACATCTGATAGGGGGTATTGATAAACCAGATAGTGGACGTATTTTAATCGATGGAGTTAACCTTTTTTCTTTAAGGGAAGATGAATTGGTTAAACTAAGAAGACAAAAAATCGGTCTTATATATCAGTTTTATAACTTGGTTCCTATATTGAATGTCGAAGAAAACATTGTTTTGCCAATTAAGCTTGATAATAAAAAGGTTGATAAAAATGCGCTGGAATCAATGCTACAGTTACTTGGATTAAAGGAACGAAGAAAGCATTTTCCCAATCAGCTTTCTAGGGGCCAGCAGCAAAGGACTGCAATCGCAAGAGCATTAATGATCAACTCTGCAATTATATTAGCAGATGAACCTACTGGTAACTTAGATTCTATGAATAGTAACGAAATTATTGCATACTTCAAATTATTAAATGAGGAATATGGTCAAACCATTATCTTAGTTACTCATGATGAGCATATTGCGAAGAAAGCCAAAAGAAGTATCACAATCAGTGATGGGAAAATCATAGGAGATGAGCATGTTGAATGAAAACATTATTGAAATTATCAGTACGCTCATTAATAAAGAACAAACCAAGAACACTCTCCACGGTGCTAGGTATAATTCTTTCAACTGCATTGACGACATCTGTGCTTATGCTTGTTTCAGGATTACTTTTCTCTCTTAAAGAGACTACCATTCAAAAAAGTGGAAATTGGCATATTTCCGTAATGAAAGCAAATTCTGAACAATTAGATCAATTAGTAGAAAAACAGGGAATTAATCAGTATGGTGGTGTGAGAAATGGTGGTTATGCAAGAAATGAAAGTTCAAATAAATTCAAACCTTACATTCATTTAGCATGTGCATCAGCTGATTTTTTTAAAATGATTCCAATTAAACTAACAGAAGGAAGATTTCCTGAGAATTATTCTGAAATAATTATCTCTAAAAGTTTTTTAGAGGCAACTGGATCAAAATATAAGATTGGTGATTCCATTAGTTTTGCATTTGGTAAACGTCAATCAAAAAATGGAGAAGAGTTAACTCAATTATCGTCATACTTAGGTTTAAACGAGGAAATTGTAGATGAAAAACTCAGGAATTTTAAAATAATCGGTATATGTGATCCCATAGAATCGTTAGAATATTCCTTTTCACCGGGATATACCATGGTGACATTTGATGATTCCATAGATTTTTCCAATTGTAATTTATATATTAATCTTACTAATCTAAACGAGGTATACAAGTATACTAGTGACATTATTGAAGCTCAAAATGTAGCTTACAATATAGATTTACTTAGTGTATTAGGTGTTTCACAGGGTGAAAGCATAAAAGGAATGTTAATCACTTTAGCAGTAATTCTGGTTTTGGTAATCATTGGGGCATCTGTATTATTAATATCAAATTCGTTCTTACTATCATTAAGTGAGAGAATAAAATCTTATGGACTATTACTTTCATTAGGTATGTCAAAAAAACAAATGAAAGTATTAGTTTTTTGTGAAGCACTTATTTTGTCAATTATATCAATTCCAATTGGAGTTATTATAGGAATCATAAGCATATATTTATCTTTTCATACGATTGCTAAGATTATTGCGGATATGATGTATACAGAGATGGTGTTTAAATTGGTAATTAACCAGAATATAATTGTTCTTATTTCTATATTAAGTCTAACAAGTGTAATTATTTCCGCTCTTTATCCAGCATTAAAAGCCTCAAAAATGACTGCTATTGATGCTATTCGCCGAAATAATACATTCTTTATTAAAATGGGTAATTGCAAGGAGCGTAAAAGGGATATAAGCTCCGAAGCTGAACTAGTATGTAACAATTATAAAAGATTTAAAAATAAATATCGATATACCATGCTATCGATAGTATTAAGTATTGTTCTTATGATTACATCCAGCTCTTTTTGTCGCTATGCCTCTGATTGCCTTCAAGAAGATATATCATTATGTAATTATGATGTTGGATGTTCTTTCGATGGTGTGTCATTTGACAGTATGCTAAACTATTTTGATGAATTTTCAAGAATGGGCGGAGTTAAGGAAGGTGCATGGTTTGCAGAAATCAATGATGAAATAACAGTGAGTCTTGATACAAATAAACTAACTGATTCCGCCGTGCATTATTATGGCAAAGACCAACTTGAAAACGTAAATCTAAGTTTGGTAGTAGTTGATGATCATCGGTTTGATGACTGGATATCTTGTAATAAAATCCCGATTAATGAATTTTACAATCCTTCGAATTTGTCATTAATTACATTTGCGAATATCTTTACTAAGAATAATAAGGATGCTAAAAACAAAATAGAAAAAGATAAATTCTTTCAAAGCGACCAGGTTCGTTTACAGTTTTCAATCGATTCTTCCTGTGCAGATAAGATCAAGATAGTTGAGTTATATATAAAACCAATGTCGAATTTACCAATGGAACTCCTGAACTACAAAGAGATGGATGGAATTTATGGAATAATCCCACATAGTATGTTAAAATACTACACAAATAAAGAAATTGATTTTGTACAAATGGTTTTTAGGGTATCTAATCATAAAGGCATTTTTAAAGAAATGTCAAAATACATAGATACAGAGGAGCAAAGCATTAATATAACTGATTTTGCACAAGGATACGACACACAGCGAAGCGCCATTGCCGCAGAAGATATTTTTACAAAGGTATTTTCGGTACTTATATTTTTAATAACCTTATTCAATGTGTTTAATACCATAACAACAAGTATCTATATGCGAAAAAGAGAATTTTCAATACTCAGGTCCATAGGAATGGGAAAAAGTAATTTCCGTAAAATGATGATACTAGAGTGTACATTATATTGTGGAATATCGATGGTCGGGGGATTAGCAATATCATCATTACTGTCGTATTTGATTTATTTGAGTATATCTACAAATAACTCTATTAAATATTCGATACCATTAAACAGTATTGTTGTTACTATTGTGACGGTGTTTACTACACTGATCATAACTTTTAGGCATTCTATGAAAAATGTATTAAAATTAAATATTATAGAATCAATACGGGATGATATGAATTAATTCCAATAATTTATGTCAAGCAGTATACTGATAACGGAACCAGATAATAGAACAATAAGGAGAAGAACGACAAATGGGAAAGTCTGATATAAAACTGGATGTTTATACTGTAAGTGCTTTTAGTAAAGATGGTACTGGTGGAAACAAAGCTGGAGTAGTATTGCCAGGTGTTTCATTGAGTGAAGATGAAAAAATACAAGTAGCTCGTAAAATGGGATACTCGGAAACTGCATTTGTTTCACAATCCCCAAAGGCTGACTTCAAATTGGAATACTTTACTCCAATGGGAGAAGTACCTTTATGCGGGCATGCAACAATAGGAACATTTGTTGTACTGAAACAATTAACGTTGTTGAAAAAATCAAGTTATACAATCGAGACAAAATCTGGTGTTATGAATATTACAATAGACCAAGACAACTTGGTCTTTATGGAACAAAATACACCAAGATTTTATGAATTACTCAATAAAGTAGATATGGATGATTGTTTTAATCGTATGTCTATGGATGAAAAATTTCCTATTCAAATTGTCTCAACAGGATTAAAAGATATTATGCTGCCAATCAATAGTCCAATGACATTGGAAAATATGGTACCCAGATTTTCATGCATTACTGAGTTAAGTAAAGAAATGAACTGTATAGGCATTCATGCGTTTTCCCTTATAAATACTACTGAAGTAACTGCAATATGCAGAAATTTCGCACCGCTATATGGAATAGAGGAAGAGGCAGCCACAGGAACCTCAAATTGTGCGTTAGCATGTTATCTGTTTAGATATGGCCTAAAGCAAAGTAATTATATTTTTGAACAGGGTTACAATTTAGGGAGCGTATCAAGAATATATGTCAAGATTGAAAATAAGAATGATGTTATCACAAGGGCTTCTGTTGGCGGAAATGGTTATTTAATGGATAAGAAAAGCATTACAATTGATTAAGTACATAAAACTCTCTAATAGTTATACTTATCTTGGGTACAATGATAGGGAGTTTTTTTGTTGTAGGAAATACTAGAACTGTTCAAACAAAGTTCTTTGTTTACAATTTTTCTTTACACCAGCTGCTATAATGGGTTAGTATCTAGTTAAATAATTTTTTGAGAGAATACTATATGTTATACAGTTACCTATTACACATTACAAGGAGGATACACTATGTATTTATATTGGCTAGCACCTATACTATGTGGAGCATTAGGCTTTGGTCTTAGCATTCTGGTAAAGCGCTATATATCTAAACTTTCTCAAACTAAGCTGTTAGAGAACTTGCTGTTGTCCGACACAATAATCCAGGTAATCAATGACGGTATTGGTCGAAAGATAGTGGAACTGACACAGGATACCAGAACAATACAGGAGGTGGTGGATTTTTATATTGGTAAGGAGGAAAGAATTGTTGCTATTGACAATGGCAGTGCAAAGCTGGCGGGGATTATTACCCTTGAACTTAAGGACAGCCAGATTTCTAGTATTATATTAGAGGAGATTAAACGAGTTTTGGTAGAGAAGGTTAAGCTAGGTTTCATAACTGGTCTCATGAATGGAAATCTATGGGAGATAGTAGAGGAACCCATGAAAAAGGCTATAGATAACTACCTAGATGAAAAATGTCAGCCTATGGTAGAAGAAAAAATAAAGGAACGGCTTATCGCCCTATCACAAAAAAGAATGTACGATTTAGGTGAATTATTACTGGAGAATCGACAAAAAATTACGGATTTAAGTTTGGAGATATATAAGAATAATATTGGTGATTTAATAAACCAAATGCTAACTCAGATTGGCCCTGTGGATGAGTTATTGCACAAACAGCTTCTTATGATGCAGATCGGGCTTTCAGGATTTGGAGTGATTAGCGGTCTTCTGTCAATGTTCTTATTAGTTTTTTAAAGGGTAATTAGTTGTCGCCTATCATTAGATTTATATTAGAAAGATGGTCATTTTATTGTAGTAATGGTAAATGAATGCTATAATTTTGCTTGTCTATGGAAAATCTTTCAGATGATTACATAGTATGCAGAAGAGAAGGTCCAATAGGATTGTCGGTAAAGCATTTACAATTATGAAGGGAAGGAGTACATATGAAAGTATATGGTTTAAATGATGCCCAAGTTCAGGAATCTAAGGAGAAGTTCGGTGACAATTCCATTTCAGAACAAAAGGGAGAGAGTTTTTTTGAAAAGCTAGTTGGAAACTTTAAGGATCCAATGATTATTATCTTATGTGTTGCACTATTAATTAATGTAGTCTTTGTGGTTTTAGGTGAATCCCATTGGTATGAAGCAGTAGGAATTGCTGTAGCTGTATTATTGGCTACTTTTGTATCCACTTTTTCAGAATACCGCAATGAAAATGCATTTCAGAAGCTTCAAGAAGAGGCTTCACGGATTTTCTGTAAGGTATATCGTAATGGAGAGATTGCTCAGATCCCAATCAATGACATTGTGGTAGATGATTGTATTCTATTACAGTCCGGGGATAAGATTCCGGCTGATGGTATTGTTATTGATGGAATACTTAAGGTGGATCAGTCTGTATTAAATGGAGAGAGTAAGGAGGCCTCAAAGGAGGCAATTCCTAAGAATTATATAGACACGGATGAAAACATTAATTTTCTCAATCCTTATAAAGTATTCAGAGGTTCTGTAGTATGCTCTAACAATGCAGTTATGCGAGTTACTACTGTTGGCGACCATTCTGTGTATGGAGAGATTGCTAAAGAGCTTCAGGTAGAAGAGGATAGAGATACCCCTCTGAAAGTAAAGCTTAAGAAATTAGCTCTTGGTATCAGTAAATTTGGTTATATAGGTGGTATAGCCATTGCTATTGCTTTTATGTTACAGAATATGCTCTACGATGGTAGTACGATTTCGTTTGCCCATGTTGGTACCTACTTTAATGATTGGGGAATTGTAATCAATGATTTTGTCCAAGCTATTATGTTGGCGGTTATCATCATTGTAATGGCTGTACCCGAGGGACTTCCATTGATGATAGCCTTGGTATCTGCTTTAAATATGGGCAAGATGCTAAAGGATAATGTCTTAGTTCGAAAGATTGCAGGTATTGAAACTGCGGGTAGTCTAAATATACTATTTAGTGATAAGACGGGAACTATTACAAAGGGTAAGTTAGAGGCAGTTACTTTTGTGGATGGGCAAGTCAATGAATATCACAATTACAATGATGTTGTAGATGAATTAGGTAAAGTTTTATCATTTAGTATCCATTTTAATACTGATGCCGTAGTTTCTGGTGATGAAGGTAACTTTAAAGTGATTGGTGGAAACGCCACTGAGCGTGCTATATTAAATTATGTCGCAAAGACCAGAAACAACATGGATGTTCAAGTGGCTACAGTAAGTAATATTCCATTTAACAGTCAGAATAAATATTCTGCAACTTCTGTGACTGGCGATAGAAATATTACATTGATCAAAGGCGCTCCAGAAAAGATTCTAGAAAGATGCCAGACTTATTACGATCAACAGGGCAACAAAGCTGTATTGACGGATAAGGCAAAGTTGGAGGACAAGATTAATGAGTTGGCTGGCCGTGCTATTCGTGTGCTGGCAATTGCCACATCTGATAATCAAATTGAAGGTGAATCCCTTCCAGAAGGCGATTGGACATTGGTAGGTGTGATTGGTATCAGAGATGAAGTTCGGCAGGAGTCTATTGCAGCTATAGCAGAGGTGCAGAATGCAGGAGTACAGGTGGTAATGATCACCGGAGATCGTATGGATACGGCTATGGCAATAGCAAAAGAAGCTGGAATCATACAGAATAAGTCAGATTTGGTATTGACCTCTGATGAACTTGCTAAGATGTCTGATAAGGAAATCAAAGATAAATTGAAACATATTCGTGTTGTAGCACGTGCTCTTCCTAGTGATAAAAGCCGTTTAGTTAGACTGGCCCAAGAAATGAATCTGGTTGTTGGTATGACCGGGGATGGTGTAAATGACTCTCCTGCCTTAAAGAAAGCTGATGTTGGATTTGCCATGGGTGGAGGAACTGAAGTTGCTAAGGAAGCCAGCGATATAGTTATTCTGGATGATAACTTTAGTTCTATTGATAAAGCAATTCTGTATGGTAGAACTATATTCAATAACATTCGAAAGTTTATTGTATTCCAGTTAACTATTAATGTGAGCGCTGTACTAATTTCCTTTGTATCTCCATTAATAGGAATGAGGAATCCACTGACAATTATTCAGATTTTATGGATAAATTTGATTATGGATACTCTGGCAGCTCTTGCCTTTGGTGGAGAACCAGCCCTAAAGAGATATATGAAGGAAAAGCCAAAGAGAAGGGAAGAGAGTATTGTCAGTCCTTGTATGTGGAGTAGTATTTTAGTTGGAAGTATATGGACCTTTATCTTAAGTATGTTATTCTTAAAGCTTCCTCTCATTGCTGATGCATTCCGCATTGATGAGTTTGGTCACCATGATAAGTATCTATTTACTGGCTTTTTCACATTTTTTGTTCTGTTAGCTGCATTTAATGCATTTAATGCAAGAACAGCAGAAATCAATCTGTTTGATCATATTAAAGAAAACCATGGTTTCTGGAGAGTTATTGGGCTTATTGTTATCACACAGATTATTATGACTTATGTTGGTGGTCAAGTTCTTAACTGCTATGGATTAGTAATTAAAGAGTGGATATTGGTAATTGGTTTGGCGTTTACCATCATTCCGATAGATTTAATTAGAAAAGCTATTGTGCGTAAAAAGGGCAACGCCTGTATTAATGAATAATTGAATAAATGATAGGATTGGGACTGTCGTACTAACATGGCGAATTTTCTCTATAGAGTAGAGAAAATCAAAGGTTTAGTGCGGCAGTCTTTTTGTGTAGAAAATGAGGCTAATAACATAGGAGATGATACTAACTTCTGAGTTCATGGATATAAGACTATTTTATTACAGTGAAAAGGGCATTTACAAATGTAAATTGTAAAATAAATCCAATTATGATAATGTAAGGATACGTCACTCAGCAGGAGGTATACAAATGCTTTTATATATTGGGAATCAAGAGGAATATCATTGTCTACAAGAGCTATCAGATAAGTTGAAGCAACCTATCTGTATTATCCCTGCTCCAGAGAATCCAAGGGAGATTTTGGCTAGTGCAAAAGCGCAATATTCCTATTACATTGTCAATATAGGTAGTTATGAGGACAGACAAAAGGAATTGATTGTTGTACTTAAAGAATTGCTGGGAAGTATAGAGGGAAAGCTGATTTTGTTGGCTGTAAATATGACAACTGAGACTCCAATGATTATGGAGCTAATGTATGCAGGATTTACTAATATAATTTTTGGTAAAACAACACCGGATTTATCTTTCGTACCAGTAAAGCAGGGGATAGTTAATGCAACGTCAGAACGTACAGAATTTGGAGATACGGAGCCGTTTTTCTGTAATGGGCCAGCTATGGGGCAAAGACCTACCGAGTCTATGAGAGGTGAGTATATCTCATGTGAGCCAAAGCTAAGTGATAATAATTCATGTACTATTTCGGAAAATAGACGATCATCAATAAAGGATTTAATAAACAAGAGGTTTATAGTAGGTGGAGCCTGCATCCTTGTATTCTTAATTGCGTTGGTGGTTGTGTATCAATTGCTAGTTGCTAAACAAGGAAATGGTCTGAATAATACAGAGGAAGTTGTTTCATTAGAGGAGGGTCAGAAAACGGAGAAGTATATAGCACCGGCTATTACTGCTATGATGAAAGGAATGAGTGACTACCTGCATATTGAGCAACCAGCGGTTAGTAAACCTCAGGAATCAACTCTTCCGGATTTAGAGGGTGGATTATCAAAGCAAGAAGTATTAGTAGAACCAAAGGCAGTAGAACCAAAGAAAGTAGAACCAAAGGAAGCAGAACAATTGAAGGAACCGGAAGAATTTAATAAGCCAGAAGTGCTAGCGAAAGCTGAAGTGCAGGGAAAATCTCTAGATGAGAATGAAGTGTCAGGTAAGGAGACCAAGAAGGCTGGTAGAGAGGCCAAGAAAGCTAGTAGGAATACCAAGAAAGCAACAACAGTAGAGAAAGATGAAAGTGCTTCAGTTGCAATTCAATCTATCTCCCTACCGTTATCAATTCGTATGGTTACAGGAAAAAGTGCTACCTTACTTCCGAAGTGTAAACCAGCAAATTCAAAGAGAATATCATTACACTGGCACAGCAATAATACACAGATAGCAACGGTAAAGAACGGAACAATTAAAGCCATCAGACAAGGAGTTGTATTTATAACAGTGAAAACAAAAAGTGGGAAGAGTGCAGAGTGCAAGGTAGTTATAGCAGATCAGTAACTAAGTCATATTATGGAGGGGTTATGAAAAAAGGATTAATTAAGATTGTAGTGTTAGTCATGTTTGTTTTTTTGGTGAATGTAAAGAGCATTCCTTGTCAGGCAGCCAGTAATGTTAAGGTAAGTACATTCAATGATTTACGTAAATATCTAGGAGATAAGAAAGATTATATTATTACAATTACCTCCAATATTGAGATAACGGGTAAGCTGACCGTGATAGGAAATAAGAGTATAGTTGGTAACGGTAAATGTTTATATAGAGGGTCTTCTTATACAAGTAGTTACCTTATTGTCATTAATAAAGGAGCATACTTGAACATAGTATCCAATCTATATTTGTCTGGTAATTCAGATAAGATTAAGAATCCGGCTAAGCCTTTAATTCACGTGGAAATTGGGTCGGTTTTGAAACTAGGTAATCAAGTTAATCTTTATAAGAACTATTCGAATAATTCAGGTGGAGCTATCTATTGTGAAGGTACAATGTACATACAGGGAGCCAACATATATAATTGCCAATGCAATACAAGTGGAGGAGCTATACAACTTCAAGAAGGCTCTAAGTTCTATATGAGTGCAGGAAGAATTTATAGCAATAAAGCTTCTGATAATGGTGGGGCAATCGCACAATTTAAGGGTAGCACAATGGACATTTCAGGCGGTTTAATTGATAGTAATACCTGCTTAATGAAGGGAAATGGTATACTTATAAGAAGTACACTAATTCTGAGGGGAGAAGGTCAGATTAATAAGAATAATGATATCTATATTGATACTGGCGGGGTGGTTCAAACTGGGAAGTGGAGTAAGCCACATACCATAGCCCTTACTTCTTATCCACAAGTTGGTAAAATGCTTGTTTCTAACGGTAAAATGTACAAGTCAAATTTTATATGGTCCCAGAAGCAAGAAATGGCAATAGCTAGACCAATCTGTATTGTAGGCGATAATCTTGTGATCGGAGCATACTATCCAATCAATTATTACACTGATTCAGCTAATAAGAAACTATATGCAACTCAGAGGAAGCTTTATGGAAGCGCATTAGTCTTACTTAATAAAGGACCGGTATTGACTGGGTACACCTTTAAGGGGTGGTTTACAAAACCTAAAGAAGGCGCTAATATGACTGGAGCCACCTACCGCAATAATGTTGCTTTGAATGTCTATTCTCAGTATTCTGCTAATTGTTATGAAGTTACATATCAATCTCAAAATATAGTTATACGTAAGGATAGAGTAGTATACAGTGCAAAGTATGGAAGTCAACCAGTCATAACTATGGATAATTATAGATTTACCGGTTGGTATCTTGATAAAGCCTGCACTAAATTGGTTACTTCTAATACAATTGTTAAAACAGCAGCAAATCATATCTTATATGCGGGGTGGAAGCCTTTAAGTTGTCAGGTATCTTTTGATGCGACCGGTGGAGAGGTTAATTCAAAGAAAAAAGAAGTAATATTCAATGAAAAATATGGAACT
This sequence comes from Bacillota bacterium, assembly GCA_023411225.1. Taxonomy (GTDB): domain Bacteria; phylum Bacillota; class Clostridia; order Lachnospirales; family Lachnospiraceae; genus KM106-2. The sequence continues at coordinate 10,738 of JAEYPA010000050.1, read as the reverse complement.
TTACCAAATCCATATCGATCAGGTTATCAATTTATAGGATGGTATACCTTAGCTAAAGATGGATTCCTTTGTGATGAGAATACCTTTGTTGCTAAATCATCCAATCATACCCTATATGCTAGGTGGAAACCTAATGTTTATATGGTTACGTGGGATTCCGTGGGTGGAACAGCAAGCTTTACATTTTCTAATGTCACCTATGGGGCAAGTTATAATACTATCCCAAGTGCTACTAAAGAGGGGTATCATCTAGATGGATGGTATACTAAGCCTCAGGGTGGAATAAAATGTGATGAAAGTACAATTGTTAAAACAGCAACAAATCATATATTATATGCCAGGTGGATCAAAGATAAGGAAATAGTGAAGAAAGCTATCTTTATAAAGAAGATTTATATTACTGGGTTGAAGAGCTATTTTAAGGAGAAGGAAAGTATTAATACTAGTGGCGTTAAACTGGTAATAGAGTATTCCAATAATACAAAAAAGACATTATATAGTGGATGGACTATAGATGTTTATAAGAAGACATCAGGACAGAGGTATGTAGTATTTCGCTATGGGGGAAATTGCTGTAAAGTAAAATGTACTTGGTTAACAACAAATGATATAGTCAAAATAAAACCAACGAAACAAAAATATACTGGATATATTGGTGATAAATCTTCAATCAATTTCTCTTCATATAAAGGGCAATTGATGTTAGCATATAAAAGTAGTAATTCTGGGATTGTTAAGGTATCAAAAACTGGAAAGTTGGAGTTTAAAAAATCAGGTACTGCCTATATATTTGTGACTATTCGTCTTGGTAATATCTCAAAGAAATATAAAATAAAAATTGTGGTTAAAAAACCAACCTTAGTTTCAGGACATTCATATGGAGAGAAGTGGAATCAATTACAATTTAGGGCTTATTTAAAGGGATCAAAGAAAAAGCCTGTGTTTCTTAGCTCCAATTCAAAGGTGGCTAAGGTAAATAAAAATACTGGAAAGCTATCAGCTTTAAAGACTGGTAAGGTTACGATTACTATACGAGTAGGCAGTTATCAAAAGAAGTATAAAGTGATAATTAATAAGTCTGCCAGATTCATTATTGTTGAATAAGTACTTTTCAACAAATATATTTTAAAAAATTGCTTATACTAGCAATGAGGTGAATAACTTATGTTGAGAGAAGAGAAGAAGGCGCAAAAGAAAGAACAGGAAGAGTTTAATTCGATTACTGCCAAGCATAAGGTGGAAAATCAAAATCAGACTCATAATTCCAGAGAGGAAGGAATAGGTCCGATTAATCAGAAAAGATAGGAAGGCTGTCGCTTTGGCGATAGCCTTTTTTCTAAAGTTAGAGTAACAAAACTCTTTGTTTTTTGAACACAATGTAACATAATATTACTATTATCTTTAAAATTTGACTATACAGAAAAGTTATAATGTCATATAATGGATAATGAATTACATTATTTTATAGATAAGGGAGAAAACTAGGATGCCCAAGGAATTGATAAATTTACTTTCAGGACACAGAACTTTTATTCAGACACATAATTTTCCTGATGCAGATGCTCTAGCATCAGCTTTGGGACTACAGGAATTTTTAAAGTATTTTGGAATACAAACTACAATCTGCTATGATGGAAAGATTGACAAATTAAGTACGAAACGGATGTTGACAACTTTTCAAATAGAGATATTCTCTATACATGAGATACCAGACATGAACGAGGAAGATTACATAGTTATGGTTGATACTCAGAAATATAATGCTAATCTTACGGATGCTATTGGTAATGAGGTTGCCTGTATTGATCATCATCCAACATTTATAGGATGTGAGTATTTATATCGTGACATACGTATTGTAGGGGCATGCTCCAGTATAATTGCTAGCTATTTTTTTCAAGAAAAAGTACCATTAAATGCTAACCTTGCAAGTGCATTGTTATTAGGTATCAAGATTGATACTTTAGATTTAACTCGTGGTGTCACAGATTTTGATATAGATATGTTTGCATATTTATATAAGAGTGCAGATAAAGAAAAGTTTCAAACAATGCTGAAGAATAGTATGGAATTTGAAGATTTGCAGGCATATGGAGCTGCTATTGAATCAATAGAAATATATGATCGTGTGGGATTTGCATATATTCCATTTAACTGTCCTGATGGATTGATTGCAACAATTTCTGATTTTATTTTATCATTAAATGTGGTGGATATTGCGGTGGTATATGCATTACGACAGGATGGCATCAAATTTAGTGTAAGAAGTGAGATAGCAAAAGTAAATGCTGGGGCTTTGGTAGCTAATGCTTTGGGCGATGTTGGTAATGGTGGTGGACATGCTAGTATGGCAGGAGGATTTATTAGTAAAGAAAAAGCACGTAAATTTGGTGATCAGATTGATTATGAAATAAGAAGATTATTTTTAGATACATTGGAAACTAAGATGTATTAATATAGAATAAGTGCTGGATTACAAAAAGTGGATAACTTTGATAACTTTGATGATATAATATGTAAATATATGTATAATTTAGTAATAATAATATAGATTGGTCAATATATGTAAAATTCTTCCACATAAAAATGTGCATAGAGTGGATAACATGTAAAAGTTTTCCAACAATATGGTGAAAGGAAAAGATTACTTATTAATGTCTCCCTTTTGTATGGAAATTTAAGATATGGTATATACTTATTGTGCAAAAACAATAAAGGAGATATTTTATGCCTAATCTTATTTGTAGCGTTGAAAATTGTTCCTATAATACTTCTCATCTCTGTGCGCTGAATAAAATTCACGTTGGTGGTACCAATGCTGTAGAAAGTCATTCTACTAGTTGCAGATCTTTTGTAGATCAGCGAGACACTTTTAGTAGTAACGTAACTTGTGAAAATCCTTCTGAGAGTACAGATATTGAATGTGAGGCGCACAATTGCACCTATAATATCGATTACCGTTGTCACGCTGAGGGCATTGATGTATGTGGATGTGGCTCTCATAGCTCAAAGGGCACGGAATGTGCTACATTTGGACTAAAGTAAAAGACATAATAAGACAAGGAGACATTCTGGCATGCTCCTTGTTTTTTTGTACAATATTGTATAGAATATTAGAAAACACTTAACAGACACATTGAAAGGATGGATGATATGAAGTTTCGCCCCTGCATAGATATACATAATGGAAAAGTAAAACAAATAGTTGGAGGAAGTTTACAGGATAATTCCTTGACTACGCAAGAAAATTTTGTATCTAATCAGGGAGCAGAGTTTTATGCAAACCTGTATCGCAAGCTTCATATAAAAGGTGGACATATTATACTATTGAATCCTTCGGATTCTCCCTATTATAAAGAAAATGTAAGACAGGCGAAAGAGGCCTTGCATACATATCCTGGAGGACTTCAAGTTGGTGGAGGAATTAACTTAAAGAATGCCAGTACCTTTTTAGATGCCGGAGCTAGTCATGTGATAGTTACTAGCTATGTTTTTAGGGAAGGTCAAGTGGATTATAACCGAATAAGAGAAATGAGTACGGTCGTTGGGAAGAAGCGATTGGTTCTAGACTTAAGCTGTCGTAAAAGAGATAATGAGTATTACATAGTAACGGATCGGTGGCAGAAGTTTACCGATGAGAAGCTAACAATAGAATTATTGGACAGACTGTCTGAGTATTGTGATGAATATTTAATTCATGCTGTGGATGTGGAAGGAAAGGCAAATGGGATTGAAGAGACTCTTGTTAGTTTACTTGGTAGTTGGTCCAAATTACCTGTCACCTATGCTGGTGGAGTAGGTTCTTATGCTGACTTGGAGATGTTAAAAAAGCTTGGTAATAATCAAATCGACGTGACAGTAGGAAGTGCTCTGGATCTATTTGGAGGCCCTTTATCGTTTAAAAGGGTATTAGATATTATAAACAAATAACAGATGTGGTAAAAATAGCTAGGAATATTAAAAAAATATTTCACTTAATCACTGTAATAATATATTCTTAATAATTTAGAACTGTACAATATAAACAAAAAGATACTAGTAAAAAGAATAAAATATGTTAAAATAACATATAAAATGCAATATAACACGAACAAGCATATAAAAGTGCTTAAAAAAAAATCGGAAAAGGGTTGATTTTTTAATTCCTTATGATATAATTGTTTCATAATTGTTAACAAGTTGTTACTTAAATTAATGAATTGTTTTGTTTCCAAAACAGTTTTGTAACACAAATGAAACGAAAACGGAAATAGAATGAAACAATTTAAAGTAAGGAGACAATAATGAAAACATTGATCAGAAAGAGTGCAATATGTTTACTGGTATTTGTAATCGCTATTACAAGTAGTAGAGTTGATGTATCTGCAGCATCTAAAGCAAAGTATACGAAAGCAGAGTTAAAATACATATCTGCTATAATATATTGTGAAGCTGGCAATCAGCCACAAAAAGGAAAGATTGCAGTTGCTAACGTAATCCTTAACAGAGTAAAGAATAAGAGATATCCAAACTCTGTCAAAGCTGTTATTTATCAGAAATATCAATTTTCTCCTACAAGAACTAAAAGTAGAAAGTATAAAGGATATACGAATTATCAGGTAGCATTGAAAAAATACTCTGGCCAGATTAAGATGAACAAAACTGAGAAGAAGATGATGGCATCTTGTAAAAAGGCAGCTATATCTGCATTAACCGGTACAAAGGTATTGAGTAAAAAATATTTATCCTTTACTGCTAAGAGAGCAGTTAAAAGAAAAGGTGTTAAAGCAGTGTATATTGGTGATCATGGTTTTTACTAAAGCTATGTAGCTAATAAGTTAATATTATGAGTGAATTATAAGGGGACTTATTCATTGGAATAAGTCCTTTATAATTGTGAATAATTGTGGTAATATGGTAGTTATAAATCTATCGTAATGAAATGGGAAAAAATTTGAAAGGAACGAATCAAATGGATGAAATGAATGGCTCAAAGAATTTTATTGAGCAGATAATTGAAAATGATATTAAGGAAGGGCATTGCAATACAGTAGTGACCAGATTTCCACCTGAACCTAATGGTTATCTTCATATTGGGCACGCTAAGTCAATCATTTTAAATAGTGGTTTGGCAAAAAAATATAATGGTAGATTTAATCTACGTTTTGATGATACAAATCCTACAAAAGAGAAAACAGAATTTGTTCAATCTATAAAGGAAGATGTATTATGGTTAGGAGCTGATTTTGAAGATCGTCTGTTTTTTGCATCTGATTACTTTGAACAGATGTATGAAGCTGCCCTAAAGCTGATTAAAAAAGGTAAAGCCTATGTATGTGACTTAAATGCTGAGGAGATACGTCGGTATCGTGGTACCTTGACTGAACCTGGAAAAGATAGTCCATATCGTAATCGATCAATAGAGGAGAATCTTGATTTATTTGTACGAATGAAAAATGGTGAGTTTAATGATGGAGAAAAGGTGTTACGTGCTAAGATAGATATGGCCAGTGGTAACATAAATATGAGGGATCCTATTTTATATCGTATAGCCAGAATGACACATCACAATACAGGTGATAAGTGGTGTATTTATCCGATGTATGATTTTGCTCATCCTATTGAAGATGCCATTGAGGGCGTGAGTCACTCTATTTGCACCTTGGAGTTTGAAGACCATAGACCTCTTTATGATTGGGTTGTAAGAGAATTAGAATATGAGAATCCTCCAAAGCAGATTGAGTTTGCTAAAATGTATCTTACGAATGTGGTGACTGGTAAAAGATATATTAAGCGTCTTGTTGAAGAGGGAATTGTAGATGGTTGGGATGATCCAAGATTAGTTACAATTGCAGCACTCAGAAGACGTGGATATACGCCAGAGTCAATTCGTATGTTTATGGAGCTTAGTGGTGTTTCAAAAGCACAAAGTTCTTCAGATTATGCTATGTTGGAATACTGTATCAGAGAAGATTTAAAACTTAAAAAGTTCAGAATGATGGCTGTTCTTGATCCTATTAAGCTTATAATTACAAATTACCCTGAAAATCAGGTAGAATATTTGGATGTCATAAATAATCAGGAAAATGAAGAACTTGGTGTAAGACAGGTTCCATTTTGCAGAGAGTTATATATCGAAAGAGAAGACTTTATGATAGAACCACCAAAGAAGTATTTTCGTTTATACCCAGGTAATGAGGTACGTCTTATGCATGCTTATTTTGTCACCTGTACGGATTATGTTACTGATGAGAATGGGAAAGTAGTGGAGGTTCATTGTACCTATGATCCAGCTACCAAGAGTGGTAGTGGCTTTACAGAGCGTAAGGTAAAGGGAACCATTCACTGGGTATCTGCTAAGCACGCTGTTCCTGCTGAGGTTCGATTATACGAGAACTTAGTTGATGAAGAGAAAGGTGTATACAATGAGGATGGCTCTGTAAATGTAAATCCTACTTCTCTTACTGTTCTAACTAATTGTTTTGTGGAACCTGTACTTGGGGAGGCTAATGCATATGATAGCTTCCAGTTCTTGAGACATGGATATTTTTGCGTGGATTTTAAAGATTCCTCTAAAGAACATTTGGTATTTAACCGAATAGTATCTCAGAAGAGTTCTTATAAGCCAACTAATCGTTAGGAGGTAGTGTATGGGGGATTTATTATCGGGCCTAGAAGAGTTTGGTCTTAATAATGTTAATAAACTGGATGTATTTGAGAAAGAAAAAGAAGAAATAAAGAATGAGAATAGTTCACAGAAACAAACTGTCGAAGAGGCGGATTTTTTATTTGAAAAGTCCTATATCTGCCCAGTATGTGGAGAGAACTTTAAGAGTAAAACCGTGAAGATAGGAAAGGTAAAGCTGCTTTCAGCAGATTCGGATCTTCGTCCCAAATACCAGTTGGTAGACTCATTAAAGTATGATGCTATTGTCTGTCCAGCTTGTGGATATGCTGCTTTAAACAGATTTTTTAATTATATGACATCTATGCAGGCCAGGACAATAAAAGAAAAAATATCCTGTAACTACAAGCACACAAAGGAAACTGGAGATATATATACTTATGACGATGCAATTTTACGCCATAAACTTGCATTGTTAAATGCTATTGTTACAAATGCAAAGAACAGCGAGAAAGGGTATATCTGTTTGAAGTTGGCATGGTTATGTCGTGGAAAACGTGAGAAATTAAGTCAGGATACAGCGAATTATCAGAAGGATAAACAGGACTTAATTAAGCTTGAGCACGACTATATACAGAATGCCTATGAAGGTTTTAGCAATGCTTTAATGAAGGAAAATTTCCCGATGTGTGGTATGGATGAGTATACTGTTATGTATTTGTTGGCGGAATTAGCGAGAAGGTGTGGTAAGAATGAAGACTCTCTTAGACTGGTATCCAAAATACTGGTATCACGTGAAGCCAACGAGCGTATAAAGGATAAATGTAGGGCTATTAAAGAAGCTATAAAGGCTAATAAATAGGAAGAATGGGTATAGGATTTATGTAAGTCCTATACCCATTTCTGTCAATCAAGGGTTGAAAAGATTATACTTCAATATTAACCCCATTTAACTTTTGAATGGCACGTGGTAGGGCATCTTTAGAATTTTTCCATGGTTCATTGGCGTTTCGATAATCAAATTTATCAATGAGCCAGGTTAAATCTTCTAACACTCTTTTTATATTGGCTTGGTATACTTCATTTAGATCTTTTATAAAATCTTGATAGGTGGAACCGGATAAGTCTTCTCTTGCCATTTCAAAAAGACTTCCATAGTGAGGCTGACAAATCCCTTTGGAATTCTTAAATAAAACACGAAATTCCTGTTCAGTTCGATACAGATATAAGATAGTGGATAGATATCGATTAAAAGTTCTGTCTATATGGTTACAGACAAAACAACTGTCTTCGATTTTCTTAATATAGGAGATTACTGGATTGATTTCTTTCTTTTTTATAAGGCCGGGAGACTTAGGGACAGTCTTGGTTAGTGAGGATAAATCCTTAAGCACCTTTTCCATATGAGTGGAAAGTATGAGGGCAAGACCTAGACGGTTTTGATTGCCATAGAGTTGCTTAATATGCTTCTGGCAAAAACCGAATTTGTTTGTTATTTCTCGTACGTCGTCTTCCATGTAGCTAGGGCCCAAGGTATATTCTATGGCTTCTTTCTCTAATGTGTGGTAGATGGCACATACAGGACATTCACAATCAATATGGAAAGCTTCATTTACAGGAATGGTATATAATTTTTCTTTCATAACAGGTTCCTTTCGTTAAAATCTATGTAGTAGAAAAAGACGATGCTTCATACAATAAATAGGGTAAGTCCTCTTTGTATTGTAACAGATTGTAATGCATTTGTCCTTATTAACGTATATTTTAGAGAAAAAGATACAGAATATTCTGTGAATAAAGAAAACAAGAGAAATAATGAGGATACAGAAGAAATAATGAGAATATATTTAAAATAGACCTGTTTTGTTACATTTTTCAAATTAAGGTGATTTGCAATATACAGGTAGATTTACTAATATATAGATTATCAGTTAGCACTCAATTGATGAGAGTGCTAATAAAAAGAAAAATAGTTGTTAAGGAGGAATATATATGAAATTAGTACCTTTAGGAGACAGAGTTGTTTTAAAACAGTTAGTAGCAGAAGAAACTACTAAATCAGGTATTGTATTACCTGGTCAAGCAAAAGAGAAACCACAACAGGCTGAAGTTGTTGCAGTTGGCCCTGGTGGAATAGTAGATGGCAAGGAAGTAGAGATGCAGGTAAAAGTAGGTCAAACTGTTATTTATTCCAAATATGCTGGTACAGAAGTAAAAATAGAGGATGACGAGTTTATTATTGTAAAACAAAGCGACATTGTTGCTGTTGTTGAATAAGATGCGTTTATAACATAGAAAATAGATTGATGGAGGAATGATATTATGGCAAAAGAAATTAAATTTGGTGCTGACGCTAGAAAATCACTAGAAGCCGGCGTTAATAAATTGGCAGATACCGTTAAAGTTACTCTTGGACCAAAGGGAAGAAATGTAGTACTAGACAAATCCTTTGGTGCTCCACTGATTACTAACGATGGTGTTACTATTGCAAAAGAAATTGAATTAGAAGAAGCATTTGAAAACATGGGTGCACAACTTGTTCGTGAAGTTGCAACCAAGACAAATGATGTAGCAGGCGATGGAACTACTACAGCAACTGTATTAGCTCAGGCTATGATTAATGAAGGTATGAAGAACTTAGCGGCAGGTGCTAATCCAATCATCTTAAGAAAAGGTATGAAGAAAGCAACTGAATGTGCAGTTGAAAATATCGCAAAGATGAGCTCTAAATTAACTGGTAAAGATCAGATCGCTAAGGTTGCTGCTATTAGTGCTGGTGATGATTCTGTTGGTGTAATGGTATCCGATGCTATGGAGAAGGTTTCTAACGACGGTGTTATCACAATCGAGGAATCCAAGACTATGAAGACTGAATTAGACCTTGTAGAAGGAATGCAGTTTGATCGTGGTTATGTTTCTGCTTATATGTGCACTGATATGGATAAGATGGAAGCTAACTTAGATGATCCATATATCTTAATCACTGATAAGAAGATTAGCAATATTCAAGAAATACTTCCAATCTTAGAGCAGATTGTACAATCTGGTTCACGTTTGTTAATTATTGCTGAGGATGTAGAAGGCGAAGCTCTTACTACTTTAGTTATTAATAAGTTAAGAGGTACCTTCAATGTTGTAGCTGTTAAGGCTCCTGGTTATGGTGACAGAAGAAAAGCTATGCTTCAGGATATTGCTATCTTAACTGGTGGTACAGTTGTTTCTGAAGAATTAGGTCTAGATTTAAAGGAAATGACCTTAGATCAATTAGGCCGTGCTAAATCTGTTAAGGTTCAGAAAGAGAATACAATTATCGTAGATGGTTGTGGTGATAAGAAAGATATTCAGAATAGAATCAATCAGATTAGAACTCAGATTGAAGAGACAACTTCTGATTTTGATCGTGAGAAATTACAGGAAAGACTCGCTAAGCTTGCAGGTGGTGTAGCTGTTATCCGCGTAGGCGCTGCAACAGAAACTGAAATGCAGGAAAATAAGCTTCGTATGGAAGATGCTCTTGCTGCAACCAGAGCTGCTGTAGAAGAAGGAATCATCGCAGGTGGTGGATCTGCATATATCCACGCTGCTAAGGAAGTAGCTAAGCTTGCTGCAGAATTAGAAGGAGACGAAAAGACTGGTGCTAACATTATCTTGAAGGCACTGGAATCTCCACTTAAGACCATCGTTGCAAATGCAGGTTTGGAAGGCTCTGTAATCGTTAATAAAGTAAGAGAAGCAGCTCCAGGCTATGGCTTTGATGCTTTAAAAGAAGAGTATGTTGATATGGTAGCTAGTGGTATCCTTGATCCTGCTAAGGTTACAAGAAGTGCATTACAGAATGCAACAAGTGTTGCTTCTACTCTTCTTACAACTGAAAGCGTTGTTGCTACTATCAAAAAAGATGAGCCACCAATGCCAGCAGGTAACCCAGGCATGGGAATGATGTAATTAAACAAAACAGTAATAAATATAAAACCCAGCAGAGGACACTAAAATGTGTTTTCTGCTGGGCTTTTTGTCGTGCGCCCGGCGGGCGCACGTTCTTATGGAGTGAAAGTCTCCTAATCCGCCCGGTGATGGGAAGGATTTAGCCAATGGCAAGGGTGTTGTCGGTGACGACAAATCTGAAGGAAGCCG
>JAEYPA010000176.1 GCA_023411225.1 Bacillota bacterium | reverse complement strand
ATTGATGAGACAGCATGTATTAATAGACTGCTTGCACTAGAAGGTGCGATTCAAGGTGTAAAAAAGACACAGCTTCCTGAGGCTAGAAAAGCAGAGCTTAAAGAATTTTACTCATGGCATAAAAAGTAGGTAGTTGTGAACACTATTTTTTTTGTATTGCTGTGGTAGAAATAAATCTCAAAATATGGGAGGAAAAGAAAAATGGATAAGATTCACTTAGTAGAGAAATTCCAACTCTTTAATGATTACTGGAGCCCTAAAATTATTGGAGAATTGAATGATTCCTATGTGAAAATAGCTAAATTTAAGGGCGAATTCACTTGGCATACTCACGAGAATGAGGATGAAATGTTTTTTATTGTAAAAGGAGTTTTAACAGTAAAATTTAAAGATAGAGATATCTGCCTAAAAGAGGGAGAAATGATTATCGTTCCAAAGGGAACAGAGCATATGCCTGTCGCTCTCGAAGAAGTTCATGTACTCTTGATTGAACCCAAGAGTACATTGAATACGGGAAATGTTGTAAGCGATAAGACCGTTGAAATTCTTGATAGAATATAAGAACGATTCAATAATTGACAAGAAAAAAATTCCATGGTATTATACATACATACAAATGTATGTAATAGAGGTGATAAGTTGGCACGAAACAAATATCCAGAAATAACACGGGCAAGGATTTTAGAGGCAGCCCAAAAGTTGTTTACGGAAAAGGGATGGGAAGAAACAACCGTACAAGATATTGTTGATGAATTGGCTGATGTAACAAGAGGGGCATTTTATCATCATTTTCAATCAAAGGACGACATCATTGATGCAGTGACAACAAAGATGTTCAGTGGTGATTTTACATCTATGATTGATAATAATGCAATCCTTAACCTAAATGGACTTAATAAACTGCGCAATCTTATCTCAGTTTCTCTTGCCAATGAAGGACAACTGCAATTTGCAAAGGTAGCTCCCTCTGTTTTGCAAAGCCCTATATTTATTGGGAAACAGTTAAAAGATTGTGTAAAAGTGGTGGCTCCGTATATCTGCCAGTGTATTGAGGAAGGTAATCAGGATGGTTCGTTGAACGTTGATCATCCGAAACAAGCTTCCGAAACTTTTATGATACTTATTAACCTATGGATGAATCCGCGTATCTTCACTGTGACAAAAGAAGAATATAAGAGTAAGATTCACCACTTTAAATCAATGCTCGATGGCATTGGCTTGCCAGTTATCAATGATGAGCTTTTCCAATTATTTGAAAAATACTATGACTATGTAGTACAAAACGACTAACTATAATAAACTGCCAATTTAGGCAGTTTATTATTAGGAATATACATACATATATATGTATCATAATGGAGGTATTATAATGAATGAGTTGGCAGTAACAATCAGAGGATTGACCAAAGCCTTTCAAGGACATGAGGTCATCCACAACTGTTCTATGACCGTTGAAAAAGGCACTATTTACGGTTTCTTAGGAAAGAACGGAGCTGGAAAAACGACGGTGTTTAAAATTCTTTTGGGGTTGCTTCAACCCTCTGCGGGTGAAGCAACTGTTTTAGGTATGGATAGTGTAAAACAAAATCTTGAAATCTTAAAGCGGACGGGTAGCTTAATAGAAACCCCTATTTTTTATGAACATTTATCTGCAACTGAAAATTTACAAATACATCTAGACTATATGGGCATAGCCAATTCCGATATCATTGGAACACTAGAGATGGTGGGATTACCGAAGGTTGGAACACAGCCAGTTTCAACTTTTTCTCTTGGTATGCGGCAACGCTTGGCCATTGCCCGCGCTCTTGTACATAAACCAGAAGTTTTGATTTTAGATGAGCCTGTGAATGGGCTTGATCCTGTTGGAATTAAGGAAATAAGGGAATTGTTTAGCAATCTTGTGGCAGAACAGAAAATTACTATTCTATTGTCAAGCCATATCCTTTCAGAAATAGAGCAGATTGCAAATCGAATTGGTGTAATCGTGAATGGTACAATCGTTCAGGAAGTCATTCCACAGGAAATACGTAAGAGATACCCAGGCGGTTTAGAAGAGTATTTTATGACAATTACAAAAGGAGGAGATGAGAATGAATAGACTGATAGCACTTGAATTGAGACGAAATGGCTTGAGATCCTATCATGTTGCGGTGGCAATTATTACAGTAGTAATGCTTAGTTTTATTTACCTATTAGCTGTCTTACCAAAAATTGACTCTACGGAGACAAACTTGAATATGTTCTTGACATATCACAATTTGATTATCTTAATCAACATTCTCTACATGGTTATTTTCACTATACTTTCCGCTGTTATGTTCTCGAAAATTGTTGTAGAAGATTATGCTGGCAAAAGAGCAATGTTATTGTTTTCCTATCCAATTGGTCGGAAAAAAATCTTGGAAGCAAAGATAGTTATGGTGTTTTTCTATACGGTGTTTGCCATGTTTTTAAGCGGAGGCCTTGTATTGGGCATTTTCTTTATAACAGAAAGTCTATTCCCAATATGCGCCGACCAATTGAACATAAAAACTGTTCTCAGTGGTGTCCTTTCTTTAGTATCTTATTCTCTGTTGGCTGGGGTTTGGGGGATTGTCGCATTATATTTTGGGTTTAGAAAACAATCTGTTTCCGTAACAATTGTTGCGGCTGTAATTATAAGCACTGTTATTTGTCAAATGATGGCTATAACAATGAGTATTGTAGGTGCAATTGCTTTTTTGGTGATTGGGATTCTATTAGCAATAATCACAGTAAATGAACTTAAAAAAATAGTTATGAATATGGAAGTTTGACTTAAGTGACATAAGTATAGACCAGAGACAAATTATTGAATGAATATTGTTTCTGGTCTATTGTTTTAGCACCTAAAAGGCAGGCCAAGGCATAGAAAGATGATGCAACAAAAGGCGCGCCTTACTCTATTATTTCGATTGCATTTCCTACAAGTTATAGATTGATGTGCTGGAGATTCATGTGTACAATCATTTTGTGGATTGCAGCAGGAAACATGTTGAATATTTGCTGAAGCAGTGGCCGAAAATGATATTGGAAAACGAACATGAAGTAATTGATCTATCATATAAGTGGGTTGATTGCATGAATTATAACATTTTGTTATCTTGCTTTTACCTACACAACGAGTTTCAACATTTCCGATTTCTATATCAGGTGTTACTGTGACACTGGTATCTGTTTCAATATTCTCATTTAAATAGTATTGTATACTCAATGATATCCTCCGATATTATGAATTATCTTATAGTATATTATATTCTTCTTTGTATTAAGAGTTAATCTAACATTCCGCCCATCCATTGTCCTTAATATCCCTATTTGTGCTATACTATTTTATAAGAGAGACTAGATAGGGGGATGACGTTATGGCAAAAGGATTATATCAGAAGTGTAAACTTCTATAGCTTATGAAAATATTTATGGAGCAGACAGATGAAGAGCATGGTTTGACACTTTGGTCTTGATATTATTGGAGAGCAAAAAAATAGGACATATTACTATCGATTGGCAAGTAGAGAGTTCGAGATAGTAGAATTAAAGTTATTAGTGGATTCTGTCCAGTCTGCCAAATTCATTACAGAAAAGAAGTCTAACGAATTGATTAAAAAGATAGAGTCCTTGACTAGTAGATGTGATTCATGACGCAATCTCTAAGAATCGAAAGATACTATTTCAATATTTTCAGTGGAACGAGAAAAAGAAAATGGTACTTAGACATAATGGTGAGTACTATTGCATCAGTCCCTGGGGGCTATCATGGGATGATTAAAACTATTTCATGGTTGGATTTGATGATCAAGCAAATAGGATTAAGCATTATCGTGTTGACAAGATGCTAAATATTTGCAGCACAGATTCTCTACGAGAAGGAAGAAATGCCTTCAATAGATTTGATTTGGCAGATTATACCTACAAAATGTTTGCCATGTTTGATGGCAAAGAACAGATGGTTAAAATTATGTTTGAGAATGAACTTGCTGGAATTGCTATAGATCGGTTTGGAAAAGATGTAGTATTGATACCAATGCAGGATGGAAAACACTTTACAATAACAGTTAGAGTTGCAGTTAGTAGACAGTTTTTAGGCTGGATTATGTCTTTAGGCGCTGGGGTAGAGATTATTGGGCCAAAGGAAGTTGTCGAGCAAATGAGAACAGAGGCGTAAGCGTTACAAGAAAGATATTCTGAATAAACAGACAAAAGTTCTTTCTTATTAAGTAATAACCAATAAATCATATTAAACCATATTTAAATAATAGAAAAGTTGTTATTAATAATAGTTTGAGATATAATTGATGTTGTGCTATTAGTCATAAATCCATTATATGGAGGAACGAAAAATGTATGAACTAAGTGAAAAGTGGTCTAGCTTGGAAGAAACAGCAGAGTATCTTGGCGTAACAAAAGACACCATAAGAAGTTGGATAAAAAGATCAACGATACCAGCTCATAAAGTAGGGAGATTGTGGAAGTTTAAATTTTCTGAAATTGATGAGTGGGTTAAGAGTGGGAAAAGTGCATTATAATACTATGTGAATAGAGGGAAAAGATGAAACCAATTATAAAATATAGAGGTGGAAAAAGTCGAGAAATCCAAGAATTTCAAAGATTTATTCCAACTACGTTTGATAACTATATAGAGCCTTTTTTGGGTGGAGGAGCAGTATTTTTCTTTCTTGAACCCCAAAGCGCGATATTAAATGATGTTAATAATCGACTGATGACTTTTTACGGACAAGTTAAAAATAATTATCATGAATTAAGTCGAGAATTATTTGAGTTAGAACAAATTTATGAAAGTAATCAAATTGACTATATTAAAAATAAAGCCGCAGCTGCCAATACAAATATTCGGATAGAAAATCGAAATGAAGCATTATATTATAAACTTAGGGATATGTATAATGGCAATATGGAATCGGAGTATATGCAAGGAACCCTTTATTACTTCATTAATAAAACAGCATATTCTGGAATGATTAGGTTTAATCAACAAGGAGAATTTAATGTCCCATTTGGTAGATATGTGCATTTTAATACTAGAATGATAACACCCGAGCATTGTGACTTATTAAATAGAGCAGAGCTTTATAATACAGATTACTCGGATATCTTTGAGCAGGCAAATGTAAATGACTTTATGTTTTTAGATCCACCATATGATTGTACTTTTAATGATTATGGGAATCTAAATATGCAAAATGGTTTTGATGAAGAACATCATAGGCGTCTTGCTGCAGACTTCAGAAATTTAAATTGCCAAGCAATGATGGTAATTGGAAGAACGGAACTGACAGAAGAATTATATAGAACCGGAATTATTCATGAATACACGAAAAATTACGCTGTCAATATTAGAAATAGATTTAATGCCAATGCTTCACATATCGTAGTCACAAATTATAGAGTGTAACAATGGAGGGAATATATGCCTACATCTACAGAAATCATTAGAGATTATATCAAAAGAAATATTAAGGAGTTGGACAGAGAAATTCTTTCCAAGGAAGAGATTTATAAGAATGATTTTGATAACAAAAGTGTTGATGTTGTAAGAATGGCGACAGGAGAAGATATTATAATCTCCTATACGGATATAAGTATAACAGGAACAGATAGAGCGAAACCTCAGATTCGTATTTTTATGGATAAACAAAAATATGTATATCAAAATGCAAGAAAGAGAAAAATGAGATACTTTCTGCTTACCATATTTTCCAAGGATATTGCAATGGCAAGAAATATAAATCATTTTGATCCTCGAGACTATATTGTTGCTATTGAGACCAACGTGGATCATGAAAGTTCGAGACGAGACTTAAGAAGCCTCTATGATTACTTAGATGAGTACATTAAGGAACATGGTGAGGTTGATTATTTAAGATGTACGCAAGGTCAACATCAATCGGGAATATATCAAGCATCATTTATAAGGATTAGACAGAATGGAATTGATAAACCGGATATTTTGAAGAATTATATTACTTATTTTGATAATAGACCATATATGAAAAGTATGAGTGAAGAGACTCATGTTGAACAGCGAGATAGGATAAATTATGCATATAATCGAATTGTTTTTGGCGCACCAGGAACGGGGAAAAGTTATCGTTTAGAAGAAGACAGTAAAGTGTTTGAAACTAGAATGGAGAGAGTTACCTTTCATCCCAATTATTCGTATGCACAGTTTGTAGGTACATATAAACCTATTCAAGGTGAGAAGGATACCGAGATAACGTATGAATACATTCCCGGACCATTCATGCGAATTTATTCAGAAGCTGTAAACCGCCCGGAGAATAATTATCTACTTCTTATCGAAGAAATTAATAGAGCAAACATTGCGGCTGTTTTTGGTGATATATTTCAACTGTTAGATCGAAAAAATGGAATCAGCATGTACAAAATAGCAACAAGCGAAGATGTTAGAAAATATCTTCTAAAAACGTTATGTGGTAGTAAGTTGTTGGATGAATGTGAGGACCATGAACGAGAAAAGTGTATGTTTATGAGGTTGCCAAACAATATGTATATTTGGGCAACCATGAATAGTGCAGATCAAGGCGTCTATCCAATGGACACAGCATTTAAGCGTAGGTGGGAGTTTGAGTATATTGGTGTTGACGATGAAAAACAAGTGGAAGCCATCGAAGACTATTATATTCCTATGTGCATAAATAATACTTATTATGTAAAATGGCAAGAGTTGAGGAATCATATAAATATGATCTTATCAAGTGATAAGTGTAATGTGAACGAAGATAAGCTTCTGGGCCCATTCTTTATATCAAAAAACATACTTGATGAAATACTAGATACAAAGCAGACACGAGATAACATCCTTAATGGAATTGATACAGAAAGTGATATAAATGAGGTGGAACAGAAGGAAAAATCATTTATTAAATCTTTCGAAAGTAAAGTGCTTATGTATCTGTTTGAGGATGTTATGAAAATGCGTCCCAATAATATTTTTGTTGGTACTAATAAAAATCATGGAAGCATGATTTTTTCAAACATATGTGCAGAATTCGAAGCAAAGGGTGAAAATATTTTTGGGTTTAGCCTACAAAATAAGACCTATGGAGAGTAAAGAGGTGAAACTATATGGCGAAAGGGTTCTTTCGCGAATTAAAGCACTATTCTGTATATGATATTTCAAAGAACTTAAATGTGGAGATAGAAGAGGCAAAACGTCTAATTGGTATCCTGAAAAGGTATGGTATTATTAAGGCAATTAAGGTATCAAAGCCAGAATATGAAGATTTATCAAACCAGGACATTGTCCTCACAGATGTAACAGAAAAATCCAACGAAGTAGAATATGTATTTGATTTTGTTGGTGTCGTCATGTTAGATAAACATGTTTTTAAATGTTATCCCAAATATATTGTATCTACCTTAGAACCGCTAATGTGAATGCTAATATAAAAGTGAGCCATTTCACTACTTTGTGCTAGTCAAAAAATGAGCCACTTTCGACAAATACCCTGTATACTAATCTTAAGATTAGGACAGGAGGACGAAAGGGTGATTATTGA
>JAEYPA010000167.1 GCA_023411225.1 Bacillota bacterium | reverse complement strand
CAACGTATAGCGTGTGATACATCACAAAAGATTCCAATTAGATTTGGAGAGACAATTAAATCATACATGGCAAGTGAAACACTGGATGTAAAGGAATTGAGGTTGATTCCTCTTGTACTTGCAGGATGGTGCCGTTATCTTATGGGTGTAGATGATGAAGGCAACAGATTTGATGTAAGTCCTGATCCTATGTATGATGTTTTAAAGGAAAAGATTACAGGAATTGAATTAGGTCAAATTGGTCCATTCCATGATATCTTAAAACCTATACTTAGCGATAAAAAGATATTTGCAGTTGACTTATATGAGGCAGGCCTTGGAGATGTTGTAGAAAGTTACTTTACAGAATTAGTTGCAGGGCCTGGAGCAGTACGTGCTACATTAAAAATGCTTCTTGCAGAGTAGGGACTCTTTGTCAAGGATTGGGATAAAAAAAATAGGACATAGGAGAGATTCTCCTGTGTCCTATTTTTATGAACTTTTTCTCCAATGCATCTACATCTAATACCATGCGGTCAAAATATAACATAGTATGCCAAAATACATGACGAAATACATGACGAAATACATTGGCATTATATGCAAATTATAAAAAAGATTCGCCCAATATTAAAAAATGTCGTATTGATAAAGAGGTGTTGCTATAAGGTCAACTGGAGAAAGGACGTGTGTTTTAATGATTCATATGATTTCGGCAACAAAAATTGTGCTATAGATAATCGCTTGGATGAAGAATGGAAATTGTTTTTAATTATATGGAATAGAAAAAAGAATTGGCAGTGGGCAATAAAGATGCTTGGGAAGAAGCATTTGAAATGAGAGATTCCTCTTGGGCGCTAATCTTGTCGAGGGCGTGCAAAAGGTAATAATGGACGTGAGTTACTCTCGCTGGTAAAAAGCGGAGGTGCAGACAGAGGGATTGTTTTCACCTCCGTATCAAACATTCTTTATTTCCTTCTAACAAGTATCCTATAAAAGGACATATCATTCCAGGCAAGCTTGGTAAATGGTTCTTCATGGGCGTTATGTATCTGTTCTGATTTTTGAATAATGTCGATTCCATCCGCATTCTCTAGATCATCCGCTAGGAGTACCTCTACCATTCCGGTTTGCTCAAATAGATTTCTCCACCATCCTGCGGTATGCCATTTATCCAATCCGAATTTCTCGGCGTAAGGCTCATAAGCTTCCGGCAAGCCATCCTCATATTCATGCAGAAAACCTGGTAAGATAATTCCGATTAAGCCACCTGGCTTTACATACCTGATAAGATGTTCTTTAAGATAATCACTGTCTGAGGCATAGAAGAATAATGAATTAATAGCAATGAGAGCATCAAAATAATTCTCTGCAAAGGGCAAATCAGTGGCATCCCCACGAAGAGGGAAGACCTTATCGTCCTGCCCCATTTCTAAGATTCTTTCCCGATTGTCAGAGGGATTCACATACAAATCCATCGCCCATACATTTACCTGAAACTCCTTGGCGAGGAAGATGGACGTTATGGCTTTCCCACAGCCCATGTCTAAAACCCTGTCGCCATGTTTTAAGTCCATCACCTGGCATAGTGCCTCCTGAAGCCATAGGCTATGGGATCCCACGGCATTATTTAAGATCCAGTCTGGATCATACTTAGAGGATAAAGGGTATCTATTGTTATTCATTATTGCTAGTATTTGTTCACGTGAGAATGTCATTATGTAACCTCCTTATCACTTTGTGAAAGGTATATTAGAAAGAGTCTTAAGCATCTCATCCATTGTAATAGTGTTAGAGTCTTTCACAGAGTAATCTTTCGTATCAATATCTGCCAGATCACCTGCAAACACAAAGTCACGTAAGAGCTGGTCATTCTGATAAAAACTAAAGCGATAACTCCACCCAGTTCGGTCCTCAGCAAATTTTCGCTGAAAAGTAATGTTGTTCATATAAGTTAGAATCTGGTCCAACGCTTCTTTGTTGGTAACAGTCTGAGTATCACCATTACTTCCACTCGTAATGGTAATCTGGTTCACCTCAGAAGGAGTGACGAAACTTTTAAAGTCTCTTTCTCGGAAGAAATAGAGAAGTAGCAGAAGACAGAGAGCTACAATACAGAGACCTGCAACTGAGATTATGATGATTTTATTTGTTTTTTTCAAACTGATACCCCCTATACGCGATTAAATTCCTGTATGGTTTGGTTTTGACAGATGGTAATAGAAATATATTACAGGAAAAACCAGTAAAAAGCAAGACATGGCCTGATTTATAGAAGAAGTTCCACCTATTTAATTTTTTGTCATTTCCCCAACCAGATGCGTGCTAAGAGAGGGGTTTGAATGTAAGAACTCTTTTCATTCAATAACAGATATGATAAAATAAGACAGGAATGTACATATTTCGCAAAATAAACACTTAAGGCTACTTGTTATATTTCATTAATTGCAAAAGCGAAAAAATAGGGTAAGATACTAACTGGTTAGAATTATGAGGGCAATTTGCCCCAAAATATTAGATGAACAAAGGAGAGAAAAAAATGAAGACACTGTATGTATCTGATTTGGATGGCACATTATTCAATCGGAAGAAAAAGTTATCAGAGGATACCATATCAATTTTAAACAAATGTATGGAGAACGGCATGCACTTTACTGTTGCAACAGCGCGTATGCCTTATGGATGCGACTATCGACTAGAAAAACTATCAATAAACACTCCAGGCATCCTTACAAATGGAGTTTTTCTATATGATTTTGCCACTAAAAAGTATATTAATGTGGTGAATATTGAAAAAGAAAGTGCAAAAAAAGCAGTTTCAGCCATAGAAAAGGTAGGCTTAAGTTGTTTTGTATATCTATTTTCTAATGATGAGATAAGCATCTATTATAAAGAAAAAGAGTTAGAGCAGCAGACGCAGTATTATAGCGAACGAGCTTTAAGTAATTGTAAGGAAGTAAAATGTGTAGATGATTTTGAGTCAATATGGGACGAAGGGAAAGTGGTATATCTAGCCCTTACTGGAACGGAAGAAGAGATGAGTCCTCTACAGGAAGCGTTAGATCTGGTGCCAGGTATACATTATTCATACTACCTAAATATTTATAATGGACTATATTGTATGGAAATATTCGGACAAGATGCAAGCAAGAAAAATGCTCTTAAGCTTTTGAAAGAACTAGGCAATTATGATGAGTTGGTTGTATTTGGGGATAACTTGAATGACCTATCCATGATAGAAATAGCAGATCGTAGTTACGCACCTGCCAATGCCCTGGATGTAGTAAAGGAACGAGTGAATGAAGTACTAGACGACTGTGACAGGGATGGCGTAGCTAAATTTCTAGGGGATCAGTTTGGAGTGAGATTATAAAGTATATAAATGAAACAATATTAATATGGCGTAAAAAGAAGGACACCAAGAAGGATACCAATTCTTGGTGTCCTTCTTGGTGATTTGCTAGGAACTAAACCAGTGGACAAAAATTGGAATCATGACCGATAATCTTAAGAATTATCACAATATGACCGATACGCTTGACCACCCTCTACTGTTGCCTAAATTGGCTTGGTGTCATCTTATACTTCCGCTTGAATAAACGGTTAAAATAAGATAGATTGTCAAACCCACTTTGGCTGGCGATATCCAAAACGGAATCGGTAGATAAGCGTAAGCTCCTTGCTGCAATCGTCAGCCGGAAGTCGTTTAGATAAGTAATAAAGCTAGTCCCCATGGTGTTTTTGAAGAATTTCATAAAATGAGATGGACTATAATGAAGCAGTTCCGCCATCTGCTCTATGGTGATTGGCTCTGCATAGTGTTCTTTTGTATATTTGATCAGTAGTTTCATCTTCTCAATAGATTTTGGTGTCTGTACGACACTGAGATCTTTTTTCTTATGGGAGAACAGTATAAAGAAAATCTGATAGAAGAATCCTTTAATGGCAAGCTGGTATCCCTCTGGTCTGGCATCGGACAGACTGTCGATCTTCTCTAGCAACTCTGCAATCTCTTCATAGTAAGACAGGGAAGGAGTCAGATGCAAGGTATCAAAGGCGATGGTATTTTGAAATAGAGGTCGAATAAACTGAGTGGAACAGATATCCTCATGGTGTGAAAGTAGAAAATCTGCCGTAAAAAGTATATTTTCATATTCCATAATGGTATCCGGAAGACCTTGTATGGAATGAATCTGACCGGAAGGAATGAATAGAATTGTACCGGCAGTGACAGTATAGGTATCATAGTTAACAGAGATTCTACCCATGCCCTTTTTTACCACAATTAACTCCATTTCTGAATGCCAGTGCATTGGAACCTCTGGAAAATCCAGGGGAATTGAACAGATATAAGTATTGTAGGGAAATTCTATATTTGTATGGACTTTTTGTTCATGATAGTTCTGATATTCTTTAAGATTCATAATGCACCTCCAAATGATAGTATTATACTAGTATACGCCAGTATATTACAAGATGTTTTGAAAATAAAATCATATAATACAAGAATAACACTAAGAAACTGAAGGTAACTATATTGGAGGTAAGTGAAATGAATGTAAAAGAGATGCTATCCCAGGAGTTGGGTGGACCTATTAATAAAGCAACAAATCTGGAACTCTATCATGCACTTCTTCGGATGACAGGGAAAATAGCTGCTAAGAAAGAAGTACAGAGAGATAAGAAGAAAGTGTATTATATTTCAGCAGAATTTTTGATTGGTAAGCTATTATCCAATAACCTGATCAATCTGGGGATTTATGATGAAGTAAGAAAAACCTTAGAGGAACAAGGAAAGATAATGGCTGAAATTGAAGAGTTGGAGCCAGAACCTTCTCTTGGCAATGGAGGTCTTGGAAGGCTAGCTGCCTGTTTCTTAGATTCCATGGCGACACTTGGTCTGCCAGGGGATGGAATTGGCTTAAATTATCACCTTGGCCTGTTTAAACAGATCTTTCAGAATCAGAAACAAGGAGAAGTAGCAGATGCCTGGATGGAAGAGCAGTCCTGGCTCATTAAGAGAGAGAAATCTTATCCGGTACAGATGGGTGGATATAAATTACATTCCAGAATGTATGATATTGCTGTGACCGGTTACGATAATCGTACCAATTATCTGCATTTATTTGATTTGGATTCTGTGGACGAGAGCATTGTGGAAGAGGGAATCAGCTTCGACAAAGAAAAAATTGATAAGAATCTAACCCTATTTTTATATCCTGATGACAGTGATGATAAGGGTCGGTTGCTTAGAATATATCAGCAGTATTTTATGGTAAGTAATGCAGCCCAATTGATTTTGGAAGAAGCAACCGAAAAAGGCTGTACCTTGTATGATCTACCAGATTATGCAGTGATTCAGATTAATGACACTCATCCAACCATGGTAATTCCTGAATTAATTCGTCTTTTAGTAGAAAGAGGACTAACCATGGATTCTGCTATTGAAGTGGTTAAAAAGACTTGTGCCTACACCAATCACACCATCTTAGCAGAGGCATTGGAGAAGTGGCCTATGGAATATTTGCAGAAAGTGGTTCCACAATTAGTACCAATTATAGAAGTTCTTGATGACAAGGTGCGTCGTAAGTTTGAAGATGAAAGTGTGGCCATTATTGACCGCAAAGACCTTGTTCATATGGCTCATATCGACATCCACTATGGCTTTTCTGTAAATGGAGTTGCCTCCTTGCACACAGAAATCCTAAAGGAGACAGAGCTGAATAACTTCTATCAGATTTATCCAGAGAAATTCAACAATAAGACCAATGGTATCACATTCCGTCGTTGGTTATTACATTGTAATCCACAGTTAACTTCTTTTATTGAAGAACGTATAGGAGATGGATTTAAGAAGGATGCTATGGAGCTTAAGAAACTGGCTTTATTCTGTGAGAAAGAGGCAGACCTTGAAGCATTACAACAGATTAAGTTTGAAAAAAAGGTAGAATTGAGCAAATATCTTGAAAAGACACAACAGATTACACTAAATCCTAATTCTATCTTTGATATCCAGATAAAAAGACTTCATGAATATAAAAGACAACAGATGAATGCTCTTTATGTGATTCATAAGTATCTTGATATCAAAAAGGGCAACTATCCTACAACACCTATCACCATTCTCTTTGGTGCTAAGGCAGCACCTGCGTATACCATCGCAAAGGATATCATTCACCTGATTCTATGCTTACAGGAATTAGTAGCTAATGACCCACAGGTAAGTCCTTATCTGAAAGTAGTTATGGTGGAGAACTATAATGTTACCCTTGCAGAGAAGCTAATTCCAGCCTGCGATATATCTGAACAGATATCTCTGGCCTCCAAGGAAGCCAGTGGAACCGGTAATATGAAGTTTATGTTAAATGGAGCAGTTACTCTTGGAACAGAGGATGGGGCCAATGTTGAGATTCATAGCTTAGTAGGTGATGAGAATATCTACATCTTTGGTAAGAAGAGTGATGAGGTCATTGCGCACTATAAGAAGGCAGACTATAAGGCTCGTGAATTGTACGATACAGAGCCAGTGATTCGCGAAGCTTTAGATTTTATTACGGATGAAAAGCTACTGGCCATTGGTGATAAAACACAACTGACTAGACTTCAGAAGGAAATCCTTGAGAAGGACTGGTTTATGACACTACTTGACTTAATGGAATACATTGAGACCAAAGAAAAGATATATAAAGACTATGAGAATAAAAAGAAGTGGAACAGAAAAATGATGGAGAACATCAGTCAGGCTGGGTATTTTTCATCGGATCGTACAATAAAAGAATATAATAGAGATATCTGGAGTGTATAGATTATACAAAAGAGATATGAAATTAATGGTAAATAATAATAATTATAGATAAAGGTATTGCATTTTTATTGCTTACGGTGTATAGTATAGATAACAGTTGGAAACGTTACCGATAACGTTACCGATAACGGTAACATTACATATGTTGTTAACGCATGGCTGTATCAATTGTTTCCTAAAGGAGGATAATGATGAATAAGAAAAAAGTAGTATCTATGGCAGTAGCAATGATGATGATTGCTAGTATGCTAGTGGGCTGTGGAAGTGCAGGCTCAAATTCCAAGTCAACTCCGGATCCAAAGGCAAGCACTGATCCAAAGGCGACAGAGGGAACTGACACAACAGGGGAAAAAGGAAAGGTTTATTACCTGAACTTTAAACCAGAACAAGCAGATCAGTGGGGCGAAATTGCTAAGCTGTATACTGAAAAGACAGGAGTAGAAGTTAAGATAAAAACAGCAGCTTCTGGACAGTATGAACAAACATTGAAATCAGAAATCGCAAAAAAAGACGCACCAACCTTATTCCAGATTAACGGACCTGTTGGTTATCAGAACTGGAAAGACTATACTGCAGATTTATCTAACTCAAAACTGTATTCATGGTTGAAAGATCAGAGCATGGCAGTAAAAGGTGAAGATGGTGGAGTATACGGTATTCCATACGTAGTAGAAGGTTATGGTATCATTTATAACCAAGAGATCATGGATAAATATTTTGCTTTAGATGGCGCAAAAGTAACTTCCATGGATGCAATCAACAATTTTGCTAAGCTTAAAGAAGTTGTTGAAGATATGACAGCAAAGAAAGATAAACTTGGTATCGCGGGTGTATTCTCCTCTACTTCTTTCACCCCAGGTGAAGACTGGAGATGGCAGACACATCTTATGAATCTTCCAATTTATTATGAATACAAAGACAAAGGTGTTACAGACGAAGAAAAGATTACCTTTGACTATGCAAACAATTATAAGAACATATTCGATTTATATATCAACAACTCCGTAACTGAACCTGCAATGCTTGGTTCCAAGTCTGTTCAGGATTCTATGGCAGAATTTGCTTTAGGTAAATCAGCTATGGTACAGAATGGTAACTGGGGCTGGGGACAGGTTAATGGCACAGAAGGTAATGTTGTGAAAGAAGACAAAGTGAAATTCCTTCCAATTTACACTGGTGTAAATGGTGAAGAAAAACAAGGTCTTTGCATCGGTACAGAAAACTTCTTCTCAATTAACAGCCAAGCATCTGAGGCAGATCAGAAAGCAACCCTTGATTTCGTAGAATGGGTATTCAGCTCTGACGAAGGAAAGAATCTAGTAACTAATAAATTAGGATTTATCTCTCCATTTAACACTTTTGAAGAGAAAGACAATCCAACCGATCCACTTGCAAAAGAAGTTGTTCGTTTCATGGATAATAAGGATCTCTATTCTGTATCTTGGAACTTTACAAGCTTCCCAAGCCAGACATTTAAAGATGACCTTGGTGCAAGACTGTTACAATATTGTACAGGAGATGTAAAGTGGGATCAGGTTGTATCCGATACAATTGATGAATGGGCAACAGAGAAAGAAGCTATTGCACAGTAATCAGATGACTTTTCGTAGAACATATTAGTAAGTAGTATAACACAGGGGGAGAAACAGGCAAGATGTCTCCCCCTTCTTTTGGATTAAGGAGGATTTATATGCAAAAGGCATACAAAAAATATTTTTGGCTATTTGTATTGCCCACACTGGTTGCATTTACATTATTCTTTATAATCCCATTTATTATGGGTATTGCATTGTCATTCTGTAAATTTACAACAGTAACAAATGCGAAATTTGTGGGTTTTGCAAATTATAGTAAGGCATTCTCCAACAAGGATTTTATAAACGCGCTTTTATTTACAACCAAATTCACAGTCGCATCTGTAATCACTGTAAATGTGTTTGCATTTATCCTTGCTAATGTACTGACAAGAGGATTAAAGGGAACCAATCTGTTCCGTACTATATTTTTTATGCCAAATTTAATTGGTGGTATTGTACTTGGATATATCTGGCAGCTATTGATTAATGGTGTGTTAAGAAATTGGGGTGTTACCATAACTACATCAGAACAATATGGATTCTGGGGTATGGTTATCCTGACAAACTGGCAGTTGATTGGTTATATGATGATAATTTATATAGCCGGTATTCAGAATATTCCGACAGACGTTATTGAAGCGTCAAAGATTGACGGGGCAACCAATCTGCAGACATTATTCAAAGTTAAGATTCCAATGGTGATGCCATCCTTTACCATTGCCCTGTTCTTAACACTGACGAATTCATTCAAGTTGTTTGATCAGAACCTGGCGTTGACAGCTGGTGCACCGGCCAGAAAAACGTCGATGCTGGCACTGGATATCTTCACCACCTTCTATAACCGGAATGGCTGGGAAGGTGTTGGTCAAGCAAAAGCGGTTGTTTTCTTTTTCATAGTCGGTGCAATTGCACTTGTGCAGCTGTGGCTTACAAGACGGAAGGAGGTTGAGAACTAATGGCACGTAAGAATGAAGTAGAGAATCAAACGTCCACGATTGGAAAGTCAAGGGTTTCCGGTATTGTTACGACCATTGTTCTGACGATTCTTTCTATCGTATTTATTTATCCGATTATTCTTGTATTATTGAACTCCTTTAAAAGTAAACTCTATATTAGTGATCAGCCATTTGCTTTACCTAGTGGGGAGACTTTTGTTGGTTTAAAAAATTACATTGACGGAATCGCAAAGACTGGTCTTTTACAGGCAGCTGGAAGATCAACATTTATCACTGTATTTTCTGTAATCGCCATTGTTATTTTTACTTCCATGTGCGCATGGTGGATTACACGAACAAAGAGTAAGTTTTCCTCATTTTTATATTACCTGTTTGTATTTGCTATGATTGTACCATTTCAGATGGTTATGTTTACCTTGTCCAAGGTGACAGATATGCTCAACCTGGGCAATATGTATGGTATTGTCTTTGTTTATGTTGGATTTGGAGCCGGATTGTCAGTATTCATGTTTGCTGGTTTTGTAAAAGCTATTCCGATTTCACTAGAAGAGGCGGCTATGATTGATGGCTGTAATCCAATTCAGATTTATTTTAAGGTGGTATTCCCGATGTTACGCCCAACGGTGATTTCCGTGGCTATTTTACAAACCATGTGGATATGGAACGATTATCTCTTACCAACCCTGGTATTAGATAGTGAGAAACCGACCATTCCAATGGCTGTACAGTATCTACGAGGTGGTTATGGTTCCATCGATATGGGTGCCATGATGGCCATGTTGGTTCTGGCAATTATACCAATCATTATATTCTACCTGTCTTGCCAGAAATATATTATTAAAGGTGTTACGGCAGGAGCAGTAAAAGGCTAAGGAAGGAGATAACATATGAGAGAAAGCGGAATACTTCTTCCCATATTTTCACTACCATCTGATTATGGCATCGGGTGTTTTTCAAAAGAAGCGTATGAATTTGTGGATCAACTCTGTGAAGCAGGACAAAGAAAGTGGCAGATACTGCCTCTCGGACCGACCGGATATGGGGATTCCCCATATCAGTCTTTCTCCACCTTTGCAGGGAATCCTTACTATATAGATTTAAATCAGTTGAAGGAATGTGGCCTTTTAACAACAGAGGAATTAGAAAAGCAAGATTTTGGTCAGGATGAAGAATCTATTGACTATGGATTGCTATACGAGGTGCGTTACAAGGTGTTAGCCAAAGCCTTTGAACGCTTTACACCAGATAAGGACTATGAGGATTTTGTTCGTGAGAATGCATTCTGGCTGGAAGATTATAGCCTTTTTATGGCAGAAAAAGATGAACATAATGGCATTTCCTGGATTAGGTGGGAGGAGCCACTAAGACATCGTCAGGAGCAGACCCTAAAGAAGGAAAGAGAAAGACTTAAAAAGCAATGCGACTTTCATAAATTCCAACAGTATCTATTCCGGAAACAATGGGACCGTCTTCATCAGTATGCCAATGAAAAAGGGATTGAGATTATTGGAGATATTCCTATCTATGTGGCACTAGATAGCGCAGATACTTGGGCAAATCCACAGTTATTCCAATTTGATGAGAATAAGGAGCCAAAAGCTGTGGCTGGTTGCCCAGTAGATGGATTTTCTGCTACAGGCCAACTGTGGGGTAATCCTTTATATGACTGGACCTACCACAAACAAACCGGGTATGCATGGTGGATAAGAAGAGTAAGTTTTATGATGGAGCTGTATGACGTTCTTCGAGTGGATCATTTCCGTGGATTTGATGAGTATTATTCCATTCCATATCAGGATAAGACGGCAGAATTTGGACACTGGGAAAAGGGTCCGGGAATGGATCTCATTCATGCCATAAAGGATGCAATAGGAGAGAAGAATATCATTGCGGAGGATCTGGGATACCTAACGGACAGCGTAAAGCAGATGGTGCAGGATTCTGGTTTCCCTGGAATGAAGGTACTACAATTCGCATTTGACTCCCGTGAGACCAGTGATTATCTCCCTCATAATTATAATAAGAACTGTGTTGTCTATACTGGAACACATGATAATGATACCATTCAGGGTTGGTACGATTCACTGAATGATCATGATAGAGAATTTTCCTTACGCTACATGAATAACAGACGAACTCCTAGAAGTGAGCTACATTTTGATTTTATAAGATTGGCTATGTCGAGTGTTGCAGATTTGTGCATCATTCCAATACAAGACTATTTAGGTCTTGGGCGAGAAGCGAGGATAAATATTCCGTCAACTTTGGGTGAAAATTGGAAATGGCGCTTGAAAAAAGGAGATATAACTGGTATTGTAATAGGAGAGATTAGGGAATTAACGAAATTATATGGAAGAGAATAATGAAGTGATAAGGGAAAGAATATGGAAACGATAAAAGATATTGCGAAAGCATGCGGGGTTGGCGTTAGTACTGTATCCCGTGCCATAAATAACCATCCGGATATCAATCCGGAGACAAAGGAAATGATTATGAATGTAATTCGTGAGCATAATTATATTCCGAATAACAGTGCACGTAATCTGAAAAGATCCCATGCAAAGACTATCGCGGTATTGATAAAAGGTATTACCAATCCTTTCTTTTCTAGTATGATAGGCATAATAGAAAGAGAGACCTATGAGAGGAAGTATTCATTTATATTACAACATGTTGAAGAACATGAAAATGAGATTGATGTGGCAATAGAGTTAGTTAAGGAAAAACGTCTTAAAGGTATTATCTTTTTAGGTGGTAATACCTCACATACCTTAGAGAAGCTAATCCAGCTTGATATCCCCTTTGTATTGAACACAACGGGGATACCAAAAGAATTCCAAGAACAATCCAACAAATGGGCGTGTGTATCGGTGGATGACTATGCGGAAAGCTATAAGATGGTGACCTATCTTTGTAAACAGGGACATCAAAGGATAGCCATGATCTCTGCCAGTAGAGATGATAAAAGTATAGGACTACTTCGCTATCAGGGATACATACAAGCACTGAAAGATAATGGGAGAACCATAATCGATGAGCTTGTGATGCACATGGATGGACCAAATGACGCCTACAATATGGAAACTGGATATCGACTTATGAAACGACTGATGGCAGGTAAGGAATCTTTTACTGCGGTTTATGCGATAGCAGATAGTCTTGCTCTGGGAGCCAGTAGGGCAATACGTGAAGCAGGAAAGACTATTCCTGAGGATTACTCTGTTGCCGGTTTTGACGGAATAGAAATGGGGACTTATTATGTCCCAAGTTTGACCACCATCAGGCAGCCTGTAGAAGAAATGGCAAAAACAATGATTAATCTGCTCTTTGATCTAATGAAAAAAGAAGGCGGATGTAAAAAAGTGATTTTACCAGGAAGTCTACTGGTTAGAGAATCCACGAAGACAATTTATTAACCCTGGATAGATAGGGACATTAAAGGAGGACATTTATGACAGAAGTAGTATACGAACAATTAATCAAACGCCGTAACCGTTCTATAGATTTCATATATAGAGCACTGATCTATGCCAGTATATTAGCCCTGGTATTTTCAACGGTTATCTTTGGCACCATAGGTTTGATTCTTGCTGTCGTACTTGGATTTGCCGCATACTATCTAATCTTTCCGCGGTTTTCTGTAGAGTATGAATATACTCTGATTAATAAAGAACTAGATATAGATATTATCTATCGGAAAGAAAAAAGAAAGTCAGGGATGAATCTTGACCTGTCCCAGGCAGAACTGATAGCACCTCTGTCCTCCCCACGTATGGCATATTACCAGGATTGCAAACAAATTAATTATTCCGCTAATGATTCTGACAAACCACCGTACGCAATCGTTATTACTCATAAACAAGGGACTGTATGTGTGTTAATTCAGATGGATGATACGTTATATAGTCATCTTAAGATGGTGGTTCCCCGCGTAATATACCGGGATTAATAGAATAATAAAGTAGCACCTTTTATGCTCATGTAAGAATCTCACTCTAATACAACAAAAGACATCTTAGTCATTCTAATTGACGAAGATGTTTTTTTTTGAATGGGAAAGTTCTTAGAATATCTCTGCATCTCAACCGGACTTTAGCGAGGATAAATACCTTTAATAGTAGGGGGATATGAAATGAAGAATATGAAGATTAATAATAAAATACTGCTCCCAATTTTTTTGCTGGCATTAATTGGCTTATTTGCCTGTATAATTGGAAGTAGAAATCTAGAAAAGGTACAGAAGGCCAGTAATCGGATTACAGGAACGTATCTGGAAGGTATTACAAACCTAGATTCTCTATCAGAGGAATTTGTTAATATGCAGAAACTGATGCTTCAGCATTGTATCACTGACCGAAAGAATAAATACAATGTGGAGGAATTGATGAATGTTTCTGAGGAGAAAGTGAATGCTTATAAAGAGGCATACATGAGTAATATCGTAGGTAGCAAGGAACAGGAGCTGTATGACCATTTTGATAGGCAGCTATCTGAGTATCTGAATACTTATGAGAACACCATCGAGATGAGTTGGAAAGGCGATTATGAGGGTGCTGTTGAGAGTGCCAGTAATGATTTGACGACTATGTCGGATGAAATAGGCAAGCTCCTTGACGACATGAATCTCATAAATAGACAGGGGATCGATCAGGCGAAGGAAGAACAAGAATCTTTATATCAGAGGTCAAATATCTTTACTATTATTATGTTTGTTCTGATTGCGCTACTCTTAGTGATTGCAGTCCTGGGTTGTCGAATCCTCATTGTACGTCCACTACGTCGTTCAGAACGTGAACTCCAACAGATTGTAACAAGTATTGCAGAGGAGAGGGGTGATCTGACCGAGAGACTTACCTATTCTTCTAGGGATGAGATTGGACAATTAACAAAAGGGATCAATGTATTTATCGTGACTCTCCAGGATGTTATGGGGAAAATTATTGACAATACAGGAAAGATGACAAATATTGTAGAGAATGTAACAAAAAGTGTTTCCTCTGCCAATGTAGACGCCTGTGATGTGTCTGCTGTAATGGAGGAACTATCTGCTACAATGGAAGAGGTGTCTGCTACCACTGTAGGACTGACTCAGGATGTTACTGGAATCAGTGAAGAGGTTATGACGATTGCCAAGGAATCGGATCGTCTTAATGAATACGCGAATGAGATGGAGAAACGGGCAGATCACCTGGAAAGTAGCGCAGAAGAAAATCGTAACCATACAGCAGAAGTGATTCACGGGATTGTGCAGGCCTTGCAAAGAGCAATTAAGAATAGTAGCAGTGTAGATAAGGTCAATGAACTGACAGGAGAGATCTTAAGTGTTTCAGGGAAAACCAATTTACTAGCGCTAAATGCCAGTATTGAAGCTGCTCATGCAGGAGAAGCAGGAAAAGGTTTTGCTGTAGTTGCAGATGAGATTAGGCAATTAGCGGAGAATACAAAGATTACTGCAAATAAAATTCAAAAGATTAATGAAATGGTTATTCTTGCTGTGAAAGAGCTGGTGGAAGGGTCGAATACTGTGATACAATATGTGAATGAAACAATTCTCCCAGATTATGACCAATTTGTTTCCGTAGGAGAACAGTATAAAAATGATGCTGTTTATGTAAGTGAGACCATGCAGCAGTTTACCGTGAAATCCTCTCTGTTGAATGAGAAAATGCAGGAGATGGATGGAACTATGCAGAATATCATGAAAATTATGGAGGAAAGTGCACAGAGTGTGGTAACTGCTTCTACGAGTACTAGCAGCCTTGTAGAACAGATGGATAATGTTGGGAAACAGATGACGGCAAATCAGGAAGTGACGGAAACTCTCCAAGGAGAAGCAGACAAGTTTGCCAATATATAGTAGACGTTTTAATTCGACAGAGGTGAAATGAGGATGGAATTATTAGACATTGTTGACGAACAGGGCAATCCAACCGGAAAGATTATTGATCGCATCATTGCCCACCAACAGGGAATTCTGCATCGGACAGCCCATGTATGGCTGTTTCGCAAGGTAAATGATAACATAGAGATACTACTTCAAAAGCGAAGTAAAATGAAAGATTCTTACCCGGGATGTTATGACATCTCCAGTGCGGGGCATATTCCAATGGGGGTAGACTTTATTCCCTCGGCTCTTCGTGAACTAAAGGAAGAATTAGGGTTAACAGTGGATGCTTCTGAATTAATTTACTGTGGAAGAAGACGTATTCACTATGAAGAGGAGTTCTATGGAGTTCCCTTTATTGACAATCAAGTCAGCAATATCTATATGATCATAAAAGACGTGAATATCTCCTCGTTATATCTGCAACAGGAAGAAGTGGAGGAGGTAATCTGGATGGATTTTAGCCAGTGCCTCAAAGCAGTAGCAGAGAATTCAATTCCTCACTGCATTATGCAGGAGGAACTTAATATTCTGCATAACGCATTAAAAGAGCAAGAAGTGTTTTTATAGCAATCATAAATCAGCAAGGTGACGCTACCGTCTAGGTTTGCTAGTGGTAGACAGCTTTTGAAAACGCAGTTGGGATGGAAGTCCCGACTGTTTTTCTTTTGTAGGAAAAGTATGATCAAATCTGGCAGCTTCCTGTTCATTTATTTGATAGGCAGTACTTTCAAAGAAACGTCCGGTACAACCCTTAAGTGCATCTGGTACCAGTTCACAAGCCAAGAGGGATTCCCTTTCTACTAACAAATTTGTTTTACTATAACATATCTTTTTATTAATTCATACGAGTTTTGAATAAAAGTAGGGATAGGGGGTATACTTCAGAAAATGGATAGATTGATAGATTGTATTGGAGGAACCCATATGTTAAATAGAGTAAAGCAGGTGTTTACCTGGGAAAAGATAAAAATAGTATTATATGTAATAGCTATGCTGACGGTTGTGGTTGTTATTCAATTGACCGTGAACCGCGGATTTTTGGATGATAAGAAGCTTGTTAAGACATTTGAAGACACCAAGGTTAAACCTGTGAAAGGAACTTTGCAGGTGGTTGGTAATTTTGGTGACAAATACCTGACAACAGAGGATAAAGAGAAGTTGATTGATCATGTGTCTTCGAAACTAGGCATTACGGATACCTTAGAGAAAAAGGTGGTAAAAGGCAATACTACCATCAGTGTTACCGCCAAAGCAAAGGGTGAGGCATCCATGACAGATATAGAGGCAATTAGTATCACCTCAGAGAATAAGGAAAGGATAAAGCAAACTACCCAATATCTCTATGTAACCATCGATATCTATGACAATATGTCCTCAGTTATTGGTTACAAGAATATTATAGAAGATACCTTAGAGGAGGTAGGGCTTAAAAGTGTAGACTCCTCTATCCTGTTAACCGGTGTGTACCAGGGTAAGTTAAGTCTTTTGGATAAAAATAGAGTTACCAATGATATATTAGAAGAACTTCAAGCTAGTGTAACGGCAGATAACCGTTCAGACAGTATCTATACCGTATATGCCTACACAAAGAATCTCAGCAATTCTATAGAGATTCAAGGAGAAAAGGTAAACCTCAACATAGGCTTTTCTTATGATGAGAAGAAAGAGGAAACCACCCTGTATCTGGCCACCCCAATCATCAACGTAGATTACTAAAAACTTCGATGTTTACTTACCTCTGCCTATAGAGTTCATTACAAAAAAACAGTTGTCATTGCCAATGAGCGCTAACCGTCCAAGGCATCGAAGGTGCCGAAGGGACAAAGCAAGACAAGGGCGATGGCGACTGCTTTTTTGTCAACTAAACTTTGAAGGCATAGGAAGTGATTTTTATCAATATCTACGTCTACGTCTATGCCTACGGTAGCGCATGCGGCGGTACATTAAATTATGGTAGAGCATGGTTTGAATCAAATGCCGTAGCCAATTTGGTCTTCCATATGGATTAAAGTCTGAAATCGTAAGAGGTGGGGTACATTCCAAGCCACTGCAAGGACGAACTGGAGGAAATAAAGGATTTCCAGACATCTCCTCTGCTTGTAATTCCGGATTATCCTTATCCATTTCTACAGCCCTATTATAAATGTTGTCAACCATAGTATCGAGATGTACTTTGTCTGGGATCTCATCAAACATGCAACTTCCACTATATTCTAACTGATCGCACTGATCATCAATAAGTTGTTGAATCTTTTTGGTCGCTTGTGGATAAAGGGATTGAAAATATTCATAGTCCTGTTCCATATCTCTAAAGTCATCTTGTTGTTCCATATTGCTAAAGTCATCTTGCTGTTCCATATTCTCTCCTCTATAAAGGGTTTTATACCATTATATGAGAGAGAGAAAAATAGTTGAACTTTCCTAGAAAAGTCGTTACAATTAGACACAGAAACTTGTTTTGTATCGTAGTATCTTTCATTCAGATTTTAGATAGGAGTAAAACATGAATCCTAAACTAAGAGAACTCTTAGAAACAGTGTTAAATATAGATTTAATTCAGATAATTGGAAGCAATTCCTCTGATAAGACTAGATGTCAAAAGGTAAAGATAAGACCACTTCTTGTGAAGCAACAGTTAATATTTCAAGCGTCAGAATATGTAGGCACTAAGGTATTGCATAAGAATTTTGAAGATCAGGAGCTGATTACGTATATAGAACAGCTTGAGGTTGGCGGCCTTTGGTTTGGTCAGTTTGCAATTGAGACCAAATCAGAGAATATAAATGTGCTTATGAATAAGAAGGGCACGATTACTGTTAAGCGCAAGTCAAAGAAACAGGATACAGTGATAGTAGAACCAATCAACTTAGAACATAACCGTGCCAAACAATATATTTTACCGGAAGGAACCCCTGTTCCATTTTTGGTGGACCTAGGAGTTATGACAAAGGATGGGAAGATTGTTCGTACTAAGTATGATAAGTACAGGCAGATTAATCGTTTCCTAGAGTTTATTGAAGATGTCCTTCCGAGCCTGCCAAAGGACGAGAAGGTTACAATCCTGGACTTTGGATGTGGTAAATCTTATTTAACCTTTGCTATGTATTATTATCTAAAGGTGCTAAAGAATTATAAGCTTCAGATTATTGGATTGGATTTAAAAGAGGATGTGATTGCTCATTGCAATAGCCTAGCTAAGGACTATGGATATGAGGAATTGCAGTTTTTGGTGGGAGACATTGCTTCCTATAAGGGTGTTGATAAAGTAGATATGGTAGTTACTCTTCATGCCTGTGATACAGCTACGGATTATGCAATGTTTAAGGCAATTCAGTGGCAAGCCAAGGTGATTCTATCAGTGCCATGTTGTCAGCATGAGTTAAATAAACAGATGAAGGATACCCCTCTTAATACTCTATTCCGCTATGGTTTAATCAAAGAAAGAGCAGCGGCGCTGTTTACTGATGCGATACGAGCAAATCTACTAGAGCAGTGGGGCTATAAGACACAGATATTGGAATTTATCGACATGGATCACACCCCAAAAAATATCTTAATTCGCGGAGTTAAGAAGCAGAACAATGGGCCCAATAAGGCAGTTCAAGGTAACTATAAGAAGGTAAGGGTTGGTAATCAGTCAATACTTACCTATAAGGAGATTCTAGAGACATTTGGTATACAGCCAACACTGGATAGATTACTTAGTGACTATGAAAAAGAATTGAATGGGATAGTATAAGAGAAAGGCTAAGGGCAGATTATGAAGTACGTAACACGTGCACTTATTTTAATAGCAATATTCGGAGTTTCCGTTTGGTATATGGGGCGTAATCTAAAAGAAGAAACGTCTATTTTTGATACAACAGTGGAAATGGGAGAAACAAGCTTTCCGTTGGTTAGTCTGTTAACGGATGGTAATGAAGTCAATATGATGTATGGTTATTCTGGTAACATCAACATTGACAATTTTCGTGATGCCATTTTGCCACTTGATACGAACAAGACAGTAAATGTGCTTATTAGGCAGCAGGAAACCAGTGTCAAAAAAATGAGCTATGAAGTAACCGAGATTAATTCTGATGAGGTAATTACTCAGGGTTCCTTAAGCGCTATGGAAAATACTGAGGATGGTAAGACTGCCAAGATTAAGCTGGATGGAGATTTTGAACCAGGAAGGGAATATTCCTTTAAAATCACACTACTGACAGACACCAGTAAGAAGATTCACTATTTTTCAAGAGTTAAGCAAATTGACCATCCATTTACTAAAGAAAAGCTGGATTTTATCATAGGCTTCCACAAGGCTACCTTTGATGAAAAGAAGTTGGAGAAATATGCAGTTTATCTGGAGACCAATGCTTCTTTGGCACCAGAAGAGTTCTTCCATACTACAATTAATTCCACAAAATCAAAGATTGCTTGGGAGAATATGAAGCCAAAGGTTATAACAAATGTTATCCCTACCATTAAAGAAGTCAATGGAGATGGTATGTCTGTAGAACTAACCTATCTCATAAAGAGCTCTATTTATGATAAGAACGGTAAGGAAATCGTAAAGGAATCCATTTACGAGGTAAAGGAATTTTACCGAATGCGCTATTTCACGGATGTTATATATTTGCTAGCGTATAATCGTACC
This sequence comes from Bacillota bacterium, assembly GCA_023411225.1. Taxonomy (GTDB): domain Bacteria; phylum Bacillota; class Clostridia; order Lachnospirales; family Lachnospiraceae; genus KM106-2. Next base: position 6,271 of record JAEYPA010000167.1, on the reverse strand, counting down.
ATAGAGGAGATACAGGATATCAGCCAATATGATCCCCTTACTCAGACGGATGGTAATCGTTATCTAACTTTGGGAATCCAAAGGAAGGAAAATGAGAAGGTATATCATGATGAGAATAATGACAAGTTGTGCTTTGTGGATCACGGAACCTTGTGGTACGGGGCCCTGGAACAGAATAAGCTAGTAAAGGTCATATCCTATATGGATACCTCCACGAAATTTTTTCATAGTGGTTATAATCAGACTGATATTAGGGTACTGAATATAGATAATGCAGGCAATATAAACTTTATTGTCTATGGATATATTAATAAGGGAGATTATGAAGGAAGAGTTGGCCTGATTTTGTACAAATATTATGCAGAAAGTAATCGAATTGAGGAACAGGCCTATATTCCTATGGAGCAGCCATTTGAAATACTGGAAAGAGAACTGGATAATTTTTATTATCTAAGTGAAGTGGATGTGTTCTATTTTTCCATTGATGGAATCATTTATGGTTATAATATTACCACTCGCTCCCTAGATGTCATTGCAGAGGATGTTACTACAGATTCCTGTCTGTTGTCCCAAGAAGGGAAATATATGGTTTGGCAGGATTCCAGTAACACAAAGACCAACCAAAAGCTTCACTATCTCAATCTGGAGACAGGAGAGACCTTTGAAATCACAGCAGAGACTGGTTCTTCTATTCGATTGGTTGGTGCTGTAGACAACAATTTTGCCTTTGGATATGCTAAAACCGCCGACATTCATACTACCAAGGATGGAACGGAGACGGTACCTATGCACAAGTTAGAGATTATGAATCCTATGGGTAAGAATCTGAAGACCTATACTCCAAAGGAAGGCTATGTCAGCAAGGTCACAGATAAAAATAACGCCTTAGAACTTACTTTGGTAAAAAAGGTCTCTAATGGATATGAAAAAGTGGGCACTGATTATATTGTAAGTAAGATAGACAATTCTACTAAGAATATTTATGTTAAAAATACTTTAGTAGGTGACAGTATAAGTGGTCATAAGATTGAGCTTAAGTGTATAGCCCTTCCTGCTGACTATAAACCGACTACTAAGCCGGTTGTGAAAAATACTGAGAATACTATAATAACGGAGGATACTCTGGTTCATATTAAGAGTAATACCATAAATGAGTTAAAATATTATGCTATTGGTTATGGCCATGTGATTGATAAATACGATACAGCTGCCGAGGCAATTAAGGTAGCCGATGAAAACATGGGAACCGTAATAGATACAGAGAACCATATAATCTGGGAGAGAGGTGGAACAGGTGTCACCAGTAGCCTTACTACCATCTCCGGAATAAATTCTGGTAATGGAATCAACAGTATTGGGGCTTGTATCAGCATGGTACTAAAATTCAACCACATCCAGGTGGATGCGGCTAGCCTAAGTAAATCAGACAAGACCATAATGGAGTTGTTAGAAGAAAATCTTAAGTATGATTCTGTGAATCTATCGGGTTGTACACTAGAAGAAGTATTATATTATGTCAGCAATCGACGTCCTGTAATTGCCATGAAGAGCAGTAAAAACGCTGTCATCATTACAGGCTACGGACAGACTACAGTGACTTATTATGATCCAGCGGAGGGTAGATCCGTTACATCCTCCATCATAGAGGCTACCAAATTATTTGAAAATGCGGAAAATGTATTTGTAAGCTATGTATACTAGTTGGAAGAAAACAGGATACGTCCTGTTAGATAGGAGAAAAAATGGATCCAAGAATAGAGAAATTAGCAGAGAATCTAGTGAATTATTCTATGAATGTGAAAGAAGGGGATAAAGTATATATCCATTATATTGGACAGGATACGGAACCTCTTGCTAGACAGATTATTAAGGAAGTATATAAGGTGGGGGGAGTTCCATTTCCTCATTTTACTTCAAAAGCAGTACAAAGGGAGATTCTCCTTCACTGTACAAAGGAGCAGATTCAGTTGATGGCTGAAGTAGATGCCAAAGAAATGGCTGAGATGGACTGTTATGTAGGCATCCGTGGGGAAGAAAATGTATCAGAGCTAGCAGATGTCCCTGCTCAGAAGCAAAGACTGTATGACTTGCATTATATGACACCAGTTCATCATGATATCCGAGTGAGAAAGACACGCTGGGTAGTACTTCGTTATCCAACTCCTTCTATGGCTCAATTATCTAATACGAGTCTTGAAAACTTTGAAAATTTTTATTTTAATGTTTGTAACTTGGATTATGGGAAAATGAGTAAAGCAATGGACAACTTGGTGGAATACATGGAAAGGACTGATAAGGTCCACATTGTAGGCCCGGGAACAGACCTGACCTTCTCCATCAAAGGAATACCGGCAATCAAATGTGCCGGTGAAATGAATATTCCGGACGGGGAAGTCTTTACAGCCCCTGTAAGGGATTCTATTAATGGTACTTTAACCTATAATACACCGGCTGTATATCAGGGATTTACCTTTGAAAATATATGCTTGACCTTTAAAGATGGCATGATTGTCAATGCAACGGCAAATGACACTAAACGTATTAATGAAGTCTTTGATACCGATGAGGGTGCGCGTTATGTTGGAGAATTTGCAATAGGGGTGAATCCTTATGTAGAGAAACCGATGAAGGATACTCTGTTTGATGAGAAGATAAAAGGTTCCTTCCATTTTACTCCTGGTAACTGCTATGAGACAGCTCCTAATGGCAATCATTCCTCCATCCATTGGGATCTGGTATGTATCCAGACAATGGAATATGGCGGTGGAGAAATGTATTTTGACGATGTTCTGATTCGGAAGGATGGGCGTTTTGTGGTACCTGAACTGGAATGCTTAAATCCGGAGAATCTTATGGATGAATAAAAAATGTGCCAGAGTTTAGCGAAAGCTAAAACTCTGGCACATTTTTTTTATCTACCAATGCACTATCAGTTCATAGATTACAGGAATTAGTAAGACAGGCAGCATATTACCTACCTTAAATTTCTTACCAAAGGCTATGTTGATGCCAACACAGAAAATCAGAGCAGAACCAACGAAACTAAGGTTATTAATGAGCTGTACACCAGCTAATTCTCCAAAGAATCTGGAAAACAAGGTGATGGAGCCTTGGTAGAGTAAAATTGGTATCGCAGAGAAGATGGCCCCAGCTCCGTAGGTGGAGGTAAAGACTATGACAATAATCCCATCTAATACCGACTTGGCAGCGAGCATGGAGTAGTTACCATTTACACCATCCTGGATAGAACCTACAATTGCCATTGCCCCAACGCAAGTAATAAGAGATACATTTACAAAGCCATCCACAAATTGGCTATCATTTTCGCGTTTTACAGCCTTTTTAATTCGTTCTCCTAAGGTATCCATCCTATCTTCTAAACGCAGCACTTCACCCAGTACAGTTCCAAGCACCAGAGATAAAATCAATAACATGGTTCCCTGTGTCTCTAAAGAGCTCTTATGTATGACTAGCATCTTCGACAAGGTACCAGCCGCTCCTATAAAAATAGTTGCTACACCACAAGCCTGCATCAGTGCTTTTTGAATCTGTTCCTTTATCCCGTTTCTTAGTAGTAATCCAATAATGCCGCCCACAATGACAGCCACCGTATTTATAATGGTCCCTAGTCCAAACATGTCAGTAAATCCTCTTCTTTCTCGTATAAATTGAGTTTATTCGTTATCACTATAGAGGATAAAAAAAGTGGTGTCAAGAAGATTGTAGTCGAGTAGTAATCTATGTAAGCAAGAACGAGAATGTCAAAATACGACAAATACGATATAAATATACGAAGAATAATTATATTATAACAGAAAGAACCAAGTAATTAAGATATAACAGTAAAATATTATCTAAATTTGCCGATATAATTGATATATAGTAAAAACTACTACTCAGTATTGGAACTAGTTAATATGAATGAAATAAACTGAAAGGAGATAGATGTTAGTAATATAAAGTAGTAAAAATGATAAAAGATTTAGTTAAACAGTATATAGGAATAGGATTTGTGAAGCAATGAAAAGCGGAGGACTGAAAATGAAAAGTATAAAAACTAAAGTTGTTTTATCAATTTCAGCTATGATCTTGTTCGTCTCATTAGTAATAGGAATTGCTATTTACTTTATAGCTTCAGCTGTATTTACCGAAAGTCAAAACAATTCATTGGAAGCATTAGCAAGCCAGGGGGCCAATGTCGTGCGCGAATCTTTAGAAAAAGAATGGGCTGCGCTAGAGACCTTGGCAGTAAATGAGATAATCTGTAACCCAGAGATTGCAATGGATAAGAAGATAGAAGTGATGCATGCAGAGGCAAAAAGACATAAAGCTATCAATATAGCCTTTGCAGATATGGAGGGTAATACATTAGCGCCTGATGGTGTCACAGTAATAAATGTATCTGATCGGGAATACTTTAAAAAGGCATTAAAGGGTGAAAAAGCAGTATCAGATCCAATAGAAAATAGAGCTACACCGGGCACCCTAATTATTAATTTTGCAGTACCTGTTAAGTATAATAATTCAATTATAGGTGTGCTATTTAAGGTGGCAGATGGCAATTGCTTAAGTGATATTACAGACAATATAACCTTTGGAGAAACCGGCTCGGCTTATATGATAAACCAAGAAGGGACAACAGTTGCCAATATGAATCGTGACTTGGTGTTAGCTCAGGATAATAGTATTAAAAATCTTAAGGATAACCCCAAATTAGAAGATATGGTTTCTGTTATAAAGGAAATGCTAAAAGGGGAAGTAGGATATGGATCCTATGAGTATTCAGGAGTAATAAAGAGCATAGCCTATACACCCGTAAAGGGTACAAACTGGGTACTGGCTGTGACAGAGCAAAGGTCCGTTATAATGTCAGGAGTTGACAAACTACTACAAACCATATTCACAGTTGGTCTACTAGGTATCTTACTAGCTATAGTGATTGGATTTTTACTTTCCTCCTATATTGTAAAGCCAATTAGGAAGATAAATAGTTATATTAGGATTTTATCAGAAGGAGACTTTAGTAAATCTCTAGAGGATAAATTGCATAAATATAAGGATGAGACAGGCCAACTTGCCAATTCCATATCCATAATGCAAGAGGCTGTTAGAAATATCATACTTACTGTTCAACAAGAGGCAGACAATGTTCAGAAGTTCTCTCTAGATGAAGCTGAAAGTGTGGCACGCCTCCTAGATAATATACAGGAGATATCTTCTACTACCGAAGAACTCTCTGCAGGCGCAGAGGAGACAGCAGCATCAACGGAAGAGATGCAAGCTTCCTCCTTAGAGATTGGAACTTCACTGCAAAATATGAAACAAAGAACCATTGATGGTGCCGAGAGTGTGGTGGAGATTCATAATAGAGCGATGAGCTTGAAAACTTCGGCAATTGAGTCAAAGGAATATGCGCTTCAACTATATAAGGAATCCGAGAGAACCTTGAATAAAGCAATTCAAGATTCTAGTCAGGTAAATGAGATCAGACTATTATCAGAAGCCATACTAAGTATTTCAAAGCAAACGAACCTACTCGCACTGAATGCATCTATTGAAGCAGCCCGAGCAGGAGAGGCAGGAAAAGGCTTTGGTGTAGTCGCTAACGAGATTAGCAAATTTGCTGAAGGTGCACATCATTCAGTAAATGAGATCCAGAGAGTGACGGATAAAGTAGTTGCCTCTGTTGAGAATCTAAGCAAGTGTGCTACTAATTTGCTTAAGTTTGTAAGTACTCAAGTATTGGGTGATTATGAGAAATTAGTAGATACTGGAGAGCAATACAGTAAAGACGCAGAGGAAGTAAGCCAGATAATTACAGATATTAGAGGAACAACCAACGATCTTACTGAAGTAATAGGTCATATTTTGAAAGCGATAGAAGAAGTAACTACTGCGACACAAGAGACTGCAGCAGGAACTACAAATATTGCGGAACAAACGGCGGATATTGTTACCCTTTCTAATAAAGTATTAGAATTAACAGAAGCTACAAAGAATACTTCATTAAATCTGGTTACCTCCGCATCTCAATTTGCTGTGAACAATGAACAATCCTCTGCAAGTTAGAGAGTTAATACCAATAAGCCATATAATAAATGCGATCGTAATATAGGTCGCATTTATTATATGGCTTGCACTTGCCGTGCGCCCGGCGGGCGCACGTTCTTATGGAGTGAAAGTCTCCTAATCCGCCCGGTGATGGGAAGGATTTAGCCAATGGCAAGGGTGTTGTCGGTGACGACAAATCTGAAGGAAGCCGGATGGCAAA
>JAEYPA010000154.1 GCA_023411225.1 Bacillota bacterium | reverse complement strand
TCCTTTTCTTTTAATGATCTTGCATTTTTCGCAGATCGGTTTGACTGATGATCTTACTTTCACAGTAAATCTCTCCTTTCAAAAAGTCCACTTGCTATTATATCAAATTCACGATAGAAAGGCAAGCGAAATTTTACTTATCACGCCAAATAATTCTGCCTTTTGTTAAGTCATATGGAGAAAGCTCAATTGTAACCTTATCTCCTGGCAGAATACGAATAAAGTTCATTCTTAGTTTGCCACTAATGTGTGCTAACACCTTGTGACCATTTTCCAATTCAACCTGAAACATTGCGTTTGGCAGTTTTTCTAATACTGTACCTTCAACTTCAACTACGTCAGTTTTTGACATCTTTTACCTCCTAAATCATAACTTGACCTAATATCTTATTTTGATATTGTTTTACGGATAATTTTTCGAATATGAGCATCCAGCAGACTTCCAGTGTTCTGCTCAAGCAGTTCAAATTCTTTAGAATCTGCAACATACTGTACATGTTTGACCTTTTTCTTTTTGGGCTTAACCAAAGATCTACACTTTCCATCCACAAGATATACATATTCATTTTCGACATTTATTATTACAAAAAGATTGTTTTTATCATGTCCAGCTATTGATTTAACTATTGTACCTATTTTCAAATTCTCCATTATCTGTACCCTGCTTTACTATTTGTTCAAGCTAAGAATTTCCGGCTCTCCCTCAGTAATTAATACTGTATTCTCGTAGTGGGCAGATAAGGATTCATCCTCAGTTACAACAGTCCAGTCATCATCCAGCCAGCATACATCGCATCGACCGATATTTACCATTGGTTCAATCGCCAGTGTCATACCTGGTTGCAGACGAATCCCTCTGGTCTTCTGTCTGAAATTAGGAATCTGTGGCTCTTCATGCATCTCTTTGCCGATACCATGTCCTACTAGATCTCTAACACAGGTAAAGCCATGAGCTACTACATAATCTTCAATTGCAGCGGAAATATCATGAAGATGATTGCCTGCTTTAGCAAGCTTGATTCCTTCAAAAAAGCTTTGTCTAGTTACTTCTATAAGACGCTTTGCCTCTTCGCTTACATCACCTACAGCATGGGTTCTAGCTGCATCAGATTGATATCCTTTGTAGATTACACCAGCATCCAGGCTAACAATATCACCCTCTTGGATAATTCGTTTCTTGCTTGGAATTCCGTGTACTACCTCATCATTTATAGATACACAGATGGAAGCTGGATATCCATTATAGTTTAAAAAAGAAGGAATACAGTGATAACTCTTAATCAGATCATATCCTTTTTTATCTACTTCGTAGGTAGTAAGCCCTGGTTTTAAAAAATGTTCTAATTCTTCGTGCACAGCAGCTAGAATCTTTCCAGCTTCGCGCATCAATTCTATCTCATGTTTTGATTTTATCGTTACTGACATAATATGTGGTCACCTGCTATTATTTCTGTAAAATATCAATTATTTCGTTAAATAGGTCCATCAAATCCTTGGTTCCATCTACATCCACTAAAATGCCTTTTCCTTGATAATAATCTACTAATGGCTGTGTTTGTTCATGGTACACATCCAGACGTTTTTTAACAGTTTCCGGCTTATCATCATCTCTTAAAATAAGAGCCCCACCACATACATCACAGATACCTTCTACCTTAGTAGGGATATTTACGATGTGATAGGTACCACCGCAAGATACACAAGCACGACGCCCTGCCATACGGTTGATGATATAGTCATCTGGCACTTCAATATTAATTGCATAGTCCATCTTCTCACCAATGGCAATTAAAGCAGCATCCAGTGCTTCAGCTTGTGGAATGGTACGTGGGAATCCATCCAGAATGTAACCATTCTTACAATCTTCCTGTTTCAGACGGTCTACTACAAGATCTACTACTAATTCATCTGGTACTAATAAGCCCTGATCCATATAAACCTTAGCCTTTTTACCAAGCTCAGTACCATTTTTAATGTTTGCCCTGAAGATATCTCCGGTGGAAATATGAGGTATAGAAAACTTTTCAGAGATTTTCTTTGCCTGTGTTCCTTTACCGGCACCAGGAGCCCCCAACATTACTATTTTCATTAACAAAATCCTCCATTTGAGCAATATTTAATATAATAATTTGTTAATTCAAGCATGTTCCTTGTCTGTGAAAAGTGAACAGTGAAAAGCGAAGAGCATGTTATACCACTTATTTACATTATGGTCATTCTATATACTGACTATTCATAGAATATAAAATGGATTCAACTATATTTGCTTTACCCTTTTCACTATTCACTTTCCAATGTATTTGTACGTTTCTTACATATTTAACTATTTTCCACTAAATATCTAAAAACACAAGAACCCATCGCTTAAAAATCAAGCGATGGTCTTCTTATGTAGAAAATCTATTTAGTCATTTAGAAATCCTTTATAGTGACGAACCAACATCTGTGATTCTATCTGCTTCACGGTTTCAAGAACAACACCCACGATAATGATAAGGGAAGTTCCGCCAAAGGAAACTTGTGCTCCAGTAATACCTTGTACAAGAATAGGAATTACACATACAATTGCAAGCCCAACAGCACCAATGAATACGATATTATTCAGTACTTTATTCAAGAAATCGGAGGTAGGTTTACCTGGACGAATACCAGGAACAAATCCACCATTCTTTTTCATGTTGTTTGCAACTTCTGCCGGATTAAATGTAATCGTTGTATAGAAGTACGCAAAGAATATTAACAATACTAAATAAATAAGCATACCAATAGAATACTTAAACTCTCCAAGACTCCTAATGTTAAACCAAGAACCGGAACTTAACAGCTTCAGAATCTTTTGTCCAACACTTGCACCTGCACCAGATGCTGCCTGAACACCAAAGAAACCTGCGATTAAGCCTGGGAAGGACATAATGGAACTTGCAAAGATAACTGGGATAACACCAGCAGTATTAACCTTTAATGGAATATGGGAGGTTTGTCCACCAACCATTTTTCTTCCTTGTACTTTTTTAGCATACTGTACTGGAATTCTTCTCTCTCCACCATTTAAGACGTTGATCATAAATACCAAGGCAACCAAAATGCCTACGATTAAGACAACTGCAATGATTTTCTTTACCATATCCGGTGGTGTAATTACATAGTTTACAACTAATCGATAGATATCCTCTGGTACCTTAGCAAGAATATTAATTGCCAAGATGATAGAAATACCATTTCCAATTCCTCTGTCGTTAATTTTCTCACCTAACCACATTAAAAATGCAGAGCCGGCTACTAATGCACTGACTACAATAATGTAATCGGTAACGCTAGTTAACATTAACTTAGGATCACTACCGGAGGAGAATCCGATTGCCATAGCAATACCTTCTATTAAAGCTAACACTATCGTCATGTATCTAGTATAGGAAGCAATTTTCTTTCTTCCATTTTCACCATCTTTTTGCAATTCTTCTAAGCTTGGAATAGCGATTGTCAACAGCTGCATAATGATAGATGCAGTAATGTAAGGTGAGATGTTCAATGCAAAGATAGATAAACTTGACAATGAACCACCTGTTAATGTATCAAAAAATTGAAGTGAATCATTGCTGCCGAATACATCGGCAGCTGTTTCACTGATTTTATAGAGCGGTAACTGAGATCCAAGTCTTACAATAAGAAGTGCTACAAAGGTAAACAGAATTTTCCCTCTTATGTCTTTTATTTTAAAAGCATTTCGGACCGTATCAAACATACTAAATCACCTCAGCATTTCCACCAAGAGCTTTGATCTTTTCTGCAGCACCAGCACTATAAGCATTCACCTTCACATCAAGCTTCTTAGTTAATTCTCCATTTCCTAGGATTTTAACTCCGTCTTTTGGGTTCTTTACAATACCAATTTCAATTAAAGAATCTACAGTTACTACTGCACCATCTTCAAATCTATTTAACACATCAACGTTGATACCAACGATCTCTTGTGAATTTCTGTTTGTAAAACCTCTCTTAGGTAATCTTCTGTATAAAGGCATCTGGCCACCTTCGAAACCTACTCTAGGAGCTCCTGAACGAGCTTTTTGACCTTTATGACCTTTACCAGCTGTCTTACCATTACCTGAAGCATGACCACGACCTCTTCTGAAGTTGTCGCTGTGTTTAGAGCCTTCAGCTGGACTTAATTGTGATAAATTCATCCTGCGCACCTCCTTACTAGTTTAATATTGATTATATTTCTTCAACCTTTACTAAATGTCTAACTTGCTGAACCATTCCTCTTACAGAAGCATTATCTGGCATTTCAACAGTCTTGTTAAGTTTACGAAGACCTAATGCTTCAACAGTCTTTCTGTTCTTTGGAACGGCACCGATTGTAGATTTTACTAAAGTGATCTTTAATTTATCTGCCACAAATGACACCTCCTAAACATTTACAGAACTTTACAGTTCAACTCCGACTTAGCCTAAGATTTCTTCTACAGAAAGGCCACGAAGTTTAGCAACTTCTTCAGGAGTCTTTAACTGAGATAAGCCTTCGATTGTTGCAAGAACTACGTTTTGCTTGTTATTTGAACCTAAAGATTTAGTACGGATATTCTTGTATCCAGCTAATTCTAATACGTTACGAACTGGACCACCAGCAATAACACCAGTACCTTCTTGAGAGTTCTTTAGTAATACAGAAGCGCTACCAAATTTACCAATGAAATCATGTGGTACGCTACCAACCTCAGTTAGAGGAACAGTGATTAATTTCTTGATTGCATCTTCTTTCCCTTTACGAATAGCTTCTGGAATTTCTGCTGCTTTTCCAAGTCCTGCTCCAACGTGTCCGTTCTTGTCACCAACAACTACTAATGCAGTAAATCTGAAATTACGTCCACCTTTTACTACTTTAGTAACACGTTTGATTGATACTACTTTATCTTCTAATTCTAATTGACTAGCATCAATTATCTCACGTTTCATGAATCTTCCTCCTTGCCCTAGAATTCCAGACC
>JAEYPA010000020.1 GCA_023411225.1 Bacillota bacterium | reverse complement strand
TTGGTATCCCAGTTAAGAATAGCCCTGGCATCCTCCAAATCCTGAGGTAGTACTTTGTAGGCGTTGTTGACGATAGGAATTTGATTTGGATGTATCACTGTCTTTCCTATAAATCCACATAACTTATCTTCATTTAATTCCTGAATCAATCCATTAGCCCAGTTATCTCCATTGTAATACTCCCACACTGGTCCGGAAATTACATAATCCATGCCAAAGACAGTAATGATGTCAGATAAAATACTAGAAACAGGTAGTATGTTATGGATGGACTCGGTACTATGTCGCCTGAAACCAAACATATGGCATAAATCATTGCCGCCAACTCGTACATTCAAAACAAGTTCTTCAATTTGATCCAGTTTTTCCTTCAAAGCGTAGAGTATGGCATACCTGTTTTGCAGATTAATAATAGTTGGACTTTCCAATATAGGCATTATGTAGAAATTCTTATTAGTTGTCTTATTAGCTGACAATACATTCTCTATGTAGGAATCGGCATTCTCCAGCGAGAATTTTGGTAGAATAAAACCAGTTATGATAGGGGATATGGATTGTGTTCGTTCTATTAAATCGAGAATCTGCTTTGGGGAGCGTACTCGGATGAATATCTTGGGCAAATAGAAACGTTTTTGATGGATATACATATGTAGCTGCTCTAGCGAATGAATTAGTTTCTCTTCCGCTTCTTTTACACATTCGTCTTTAATAGTGTCTTCCAAACAGAGAGCAAGTGAATAATTATTGCCGAATTTCTCGTTTATTATGGAGTTAACAAGATGTTCATTGTTAGCAGGACAATATAAGAGAGCGCAGACACTATAATATAAGGATGAGTTTTTCATCTTTAAGACTCCTTTGACGGTTAAAGTAATAAATATATGGAACACCATATATATACTAATATAGCATAAAACAGGATAAATAAATAGATAAAAATGCATAACTATGATAATATATATCTAATATTACATATGTTTAATAATGTTATCCTGTAAATGTAAGGTGAGATGACCATGGGTGAAATAGTCAGGTTTAGGCACAATGTATTGGACATATCCTCTATTAGTACCTTTGTAAGTATTAAGGGTGGGGTAAATAGCAATTGTAAGGATGTTTATTTTGTTAGGTTACTAGGCATGAATGGGATGCTGATTGAAGAAATTATAAAGATGGATCAGCTTTTAACACAACAGATGATAGAAGAGCGCCTTATGTATAAGAGAATTCTTAAGCTACCAAAGCTTACTTCTGTGGAGGACGTGAAGTTTTACTCAGATTCGTATCGGAAATGGGTACATCAGAATGGCAAAGAGATCCATGTTAAATCATCACTCAACAACGAGCCATTAAGGCAAGTACTGAGTAACGCTGCCCATCAGGTTTTAGCGCAGCATAAAGTAGTAAATGCCAGAATAAATGAATCCATAGAAAAGAATTTTCTTGTAAAAGTGTTATTTTGGTTTGACTACGTGGCTAAAGATCTGATGACTAATTGGCATATACGATCTTCTTTTAAGATTGTTGCCAGTAACGTATTTATGGAACAAGAGTACTTGTTTTATTATTTCCTAACCTTAGTCGGTTTTGATGTTCTGCTTATACAGAATGAAAAAGATATAGACAGTAGAATAGACCAGTTAGATTTGTCCAAGAAGTACGTTCTCGGTACCTATGGTAAATGTAACATTCCTCCATATGAACAACAAAGTAAGGTGAAGTCACAGATTACTAAGCCTATCAGAGAACCAGAGAAGAAGTCTGAGAGTAAGGTTGAGAAGACGTTAGAACAATTAGCTTGCCTTGCCTCCTCGGTGGTACTTATTGCAATTCATGATTCCTCTGGAGAAGTAATAGGGAGTGGATCCGGAATAATGATTGGAAAGAACGGCTACATCCTTACTAATTGTCATGTGGCTAATGGAGGAGTAAGCTACTCCATTCGTGTGGAGGATGATGAGCAAATTTATAGGACAGATGAGTTAATTAAGTACAATTTTATACTGGATCTTGCGATACTTAGAATTAATAGGACGCTTGATGCACTTCCGATATACTCGGGAAAAGCTAAATTAGTAAGAGGGCAGAAGGTGGTCGCTATAGGGAGCCCACTAGGGCTTTTTAATTCTGTCTCTGATGGAATTATTTCAGGCTTTCGCCATATCGAAGAAGTGGATATGATACAGTTTACTGCGCCTACTTCCCACGGAAGCTCGGGTGGAGCAGTCTTAAATATGCAGGGCGAGGTGGTAGGAATCAGTACAGCAGGTATTGATTCCGGTCAGAACCTTAATCTTGCAGTAAGCTACGAATGCATCAATCATTTTATCAGAGGTTTTGTTTAAAAGTTGATTAAAACTAAGACATATCCTGTATTATATGGTATAATTTTTATTAAATTTCCTACTTTATTGTTACAGCTGTGAATACATGCTATAATTTAACAGGAGAATACTGAGGGAGGTTAAGAGATTGAAGAAGATATCGTTTAATTCACCGGTTATTTTGGGCTTTACGATAATATGCTTTCTAGCCTTAGTATTAGATATGATAACCGGTGGGACGAGTAATAATATGCTGTTTAGTGTATATCATTCATCGTTATTAAACCCACTGACCTATGTAAGATTTATTGGACACATATTTGGACATGCTGGTTGGGAGCACTTTATTGGTAATATGATGTTGATTCTAGTTGTAGGACCACTTCTTGAAGAAAAGTATGGGTCTAAAAATATTGTATTTGTGATTCTGGCTACAGCCATAGTTACTGGGATTGCAAATTATATATTCTTCCCAGGAACACGTTTACTAGGTGCAAGTGGAGTAGTATTTGCTTTGATTTTGCTATCATCGTTCGTAAGTATTAAGGAAGGTACCATTCCATTGACTTTTATTCTGGTCTTAGTTATTTATATAGGCGGACAAGTTTATGATGGTCTTTTCGTTAAGGATAATGTATCTAATCTGACACACATATTAGGTGGTGTCGTAGGTGCTAGTCTAGGCTTTGCTCTAAATAAGAACAAATATGGAAGGTGAATAACCCATGTTTGAACATAAGAGAATACAAGGACTCAATGATTATTTTGTTGAACTAAATAATAGAAGAGAAAGAGGCATTTATTTTTATAGGATTCATGGATATAACAATGATATCCTGAATTTTGTAAAACAATATTATGAGGTAGCTAGAACATCTGGTATTGTTATTGAAGGTCGCATTCCTAATCCTGATGAGAGAAACTTGTCCTACTTTGGAGAAATAATGGGCAATGATTTTGTGATGCATCTTGGGTTTATTACCACGAGCCTAAAAAAATGGTTACCTCGAATGAATGAGTATCAAAGAAATAGTGTTGCTACAGCAATCTATGATTCTTTGGAAGAACTTCAAAAAGCTGGAAAGAATGACAATATGCTTAAGAATGCCTACATAAAATTTATGTGCTGGCTTTATTACAAATTTGAGAGGATTTTAAACCAATTAGGTGATAACAAAGTCCCTAAGATTTTGTATGAGGGAGAAATAAGTACATATGAGTTAATGCTTATTTCCATATTATCTAGTGCTGGCTGTGATGTTGTTCTACTGCAGTATAAGGGAGACGAAGGTTATTTAAAGCTTGATCCTTCTTCAACAAAATCCTATGCCTGCCAACTTCCAGGGTTAGTCGCTTTTCCAGAGACCTTTAATATAAAATGGCTTCGGGAAGAGATACAGAAGCAAGCCAACAATGAACGTCTTTACGGAAGGCAGCCTTCTATTAAGAATTGTACCAATGCATGGATTGTAGGGAAGGGGTTAGAGGATATAAGGACCAGCTTTCCGAATCGAGGCAATGATCCAACCCTGTTTTATAACTGTTATATTAGAATTAATGGGGTGGAGGATAAGGTTACCTATCAGAATGAGTTATATCAATTTCAGCTTGAACTGAAAAAGAGTGGAAGAAAACTTGTGATAGTGGAGGAAACCATTCCAATCCCAACATTGGAAGAGATTAACACCATTCGAAGAAAGAATTATAATCAACAGGATCAGATGTTAATGGATTTGGTCACAAACATTAATTATAGTGCCAATCCGGAGCTTCGACGAATTTTATGTAAAGCATATATGGATGTGATGTTAGAGGAAGCCAAACTTCCTGGTATGAATCTCAACAAGCTAACTAACAAAGCGGTATTTATATTATGTTGGTTAAAAAGGTATCAAGCACAGCTATTTTCCAACTGGAAGATGCCCGAAATTGGATGTTTTATCTATCTGGGAGGCTGTCAAAATGGGAATGAAGCAATGTTTATACGTTTTTTGGCACGGATACCGGTAGATGTGCTGATTCTAAATCCAAACCTAGACAATAAATGTGTTCTAGAGGACAGTTTATTATACGAGATTAATCATATAAACACACTGATTATCAATCGATTTCCGACTGAGAATTCAGAATTACATATTGGGACAGCCGCTTATCACGCTGAACGAGAACTTGATACATTGATGTATCAAGACTCTGGTATTTATAGAAATCAACAATATAATAAGGCCAATGCAGTAAGCCTAAAGACCATGTATGAAGAGATAGGGATTCTTTGGGACCAGGAGCTTAAATATCGTCCTAACTTTAGTACAGTAGAGGATACCGTGACTATGCCAGTTATCTTTGCGAAGGTGTCTGGTGTAAAGGATGGACTTCTCCCACAATACTGGGCAAATATTAAGACACTAATCACCAATGAGACCGTTTTAATAAGAAGTGTACCTTATATCAATTCAATAGATGCAAATCCAATTAAATCTTATGCTACGGAGTTTTTTAAGAATGGAAAGCTTCAAAGAAATAGGATTAAATCTCATCAAAGCTATCAGTACGGGTTTTTAAGGGAAGAAATGCAGGAATATATACTGGATAAGTTGCAGTTGTTAATTGATCAACGCTCTATTAAGGGAACTTTAGAAAATGGAACAGAGTACACCATTGTTGCCACCGTACTTAATATGAATATGAATTTGCTTAGGATGATACAAAAATTTGATTTTACCAAAAAGAACCCAAAGTTTATATATGTTAATACAACAGAAGCAATCATATCTTTGGAGGATTCTATTCTGGTGGCTTTTCTAAACTTAATTGGTTTTGATATTATATTTTTTGTTCCTACCGGTTATCAGAGTGTAGAGAAGTATTTTAATAAGAGATTAATGGAAGAACACCAGATTGGAGAATATATGTATGATTTAAATGTATCCGATTTAGGGACCATTTCATCTAATAATACACGTCAATCATGGCGAGAGAAAATATTTAGGAGGGGTATATAAAATGGGATTAGACTTTAGTAAAACTAACACGCAACAACCAGTAACTGAATTGGTAACGGATGCGGCTCCACAGTTAACCAATGAAATTGAAGTGGTAGAGCAATTTGATATTGTTTCAGACAGAGAGAAGATGAGTCAGGAGTTAGTGAATTCTGCAGAGGTTGATGCAATTGTAAGTACCATTGAGATTGACAATCTGGAATCCATTGTTTCTTTTGGTTCTGAAACAGCAGAGCAGATTTCGAAAGCATCTGACGTTGTGCTCAATAGTATGAGTCTGTCTCAATTGGACGATTCCAGTGAGATGCTCAATACTCTGGCTAAGATTATGTCAAAGTTTGATATTGAAGAGATTAAGGATAATCCTGGTTTCTTCGAGAAGATGTTTGGGAATCTGAAGAAAAAATTGGAGAAGATTCTGGCAAAATACCATACCATGGGGGATGAAGTAGATAAAATATTTGTCCAACTCAAACAATATGAGGCCGAGATTAAGCAGTCGAATCGTAAATTAGATGAGATGTTTGATGCTAATGTTAATTTCTATCATGAACTAGTAAAGTACATATTGGCTGGAGAGCAAGGCTGTAAGGAGATTGAAGAGTACATAGCAAAGAGACAGGCAGATATGGAAGCTACGGGAGATAACTCCATTCAGTTTGAACTTACTAGTTTACAGCAGGCATTAATGATGCTGGAGCAGAGAACTCAGGATTTAAGAACTGCAGAAAATGTTGCTATGCAATCTATTCCGATGATTAAAACCATGGAATTTAGTAATATGAATCTTGTAAGAAAAATCAATTCAGCTTTTATTGTTACACTTCCTGTATTTAAGCAGGCGCTGGCTCAGGCTATTATGCTTAAGAGACAACGAATTCAAGCTGAGGCGATGGCTGCTTTGGATGAGAAAACCAATGAAATGCTTCTGAAAAATGCCAAGAATACCGCAGAGCAATCTAAGATGACAGCAAGACTTGCTTCTGGCAGTTCCATTAAGATTGAGACCTTAGAGACTACCTGGAGAACTATTGTTAGTGGTATTGATGAAACTAAACTGATTCAGGAGAATGCCAGAAAGAAACGTATCGAGGACCAGGCAAGATTGGAGAATATTAAGGCAGAGTTTAATAAATCATATCATATGCCACAAAAGAATAATTAATTATATATAAGGGAGGTAATTATTTATGCCTATTAATTTAACAAAAGGACAGAAAGTTGATTTAACAAAAGGAAATCCAGGATTAAAGAACCTTATGGTAGGTCTGGGTTGGGATGTTAATCTGTATGATTCCGGTGCAGATTTCGATTTGGATGCAGCTGCATTCTTGCTAGGCGATAATGGAAAATGTCCTACAGACAAGGAATTTATTTTCTATGGTAATCTTTCTCATCATAGTGAGTCTATCACCCATATGGGCGACAATCTGACTGGTGTCGGTGATGGAGATGATGAACAAATTCAAGTTGATTTAAGTAAGATTCCTAGCAATATCGCAAGAATCGCATTTACCGTAACAATCTATGATGCAGAAAAGCGAAACCAGAATTTTGGACAGGTATCTAATGCCTTTATTAGAATTGTAGATGAAGCTACCGGTGTTGAACTTATTCGTTATGATTTGGGGGAGGATTTCTCCATTGAAACTGCAGTTGTTGTTGGTGAACTTTACAGAAATAATGGTGAGTGGAAATTCAATGCTATCGGAAGTGGCTTCCAGGGTGGTTTAGCTGCTTTATGTAGCCATTATGGAATAGATGTTGCTTAGGAAGGAGTAAGATATGCCAGTTTGTTTACAAAAAGGACAGAAAGTAAGTATAACCAAAGGAAATCCAGGCTTATCCAACGTAGTAGTGGGGTTAGGCTGGGATGTGAATCAATATGATACAGGAGCTAGCTTTGACCTGGATGCAGAAGCTTTTTTGCTTACCGAGACTGGAAGAGTGTCAAGAAGTGAAGATTTCATATTCTTTGGTAATGTAACTCACCCATCGGGAAGTGTGCAACACTTGGGAGACAATACTACAGGAGCTGGTGATGGCGATGATGAACAGATTAAAGTTGACCTTAACAGAGTTCCTGAGAATATCCAAAGAATATCTTTTACTGTTACTATTTATGAAGCAGAGGAAAGACGTCAGAATTTTGGTCAGGTAAGAAATGCCTTTATCAGAATATATAACGAAGCAACCGGTGAAGAGATTTTACGGTATGATTTAGGGGAGGATTTCTCTATTGAGACTGCCGCAATATTTGGAGAGTTATATAAGAATAATGGTGAGTGGAAATTCAATGCTATCGGGTGCGGTTATCAAGGAGGATTGGCAGCTCTTTGTGCAAGCGTAGGGGTAGATGTGGAGTAGTCATAAAATAAGGAGGATTTGTTATGTCAATTAGTTTACAAAAGGGGCAAAAGGTAAGTTTATCAAAAGAAAGTGCAGGTTTATCTCAGGTGCTGATTGGACTGGGATGGGATGAAGTAGTACAGAGCCGAGGATTCTTTTCAGCTAAACCAAAGCCAATCGATTGCGATGCATCTGCAATTCTATTGAGTAATGGTCGGTTAATGGATAAAACAGATATTGTTTATTTTGGTAATCTTCATCATAAATCAGGAACTATACAGCATTTGGGAGACAATCTTACAGGTGCTGGAGATGGGGACGATGAGCAAATCGTAGTGGATTTGTCCAAGATTCCTAATCAGTATGATAAGATAGTACTTGTAGTTACCATTTATCAGGCAGTACAGAAGCAACAGCACTTTGGTCTTATTGAGAATGCCTTTATCAGACTTGTGGATGGAAGAAATAACAGAGAGTTATGCAAATTCAACTTGACGGAGAATTACTCTGGTATGACAGCTATGATTTTTGGAGAGGTTTATAGACACGAGGGCGAGTGGAAGTTTAACGCCATAGGTCAAGGAACCAATGACCCAGGTTTAGGAGAGCTTGTTGCAAGATTTTCCTAGGCTTACTAACTAGCAAGAACTTATAGAGTGGGGAAATTGTATAAAGTCAATTTCCCCACTTGTTTACTGATTAGGAGTAAGGATGGAGCTGGTCACGAACTGACTTCATTAGGAGGATTATGATAGTTTTTAATTCAGATTTAGACAATACACTAATATATTCCTATAAACATGATATTGGAAAGCAGAAGAGATGTGTCGAGATATATCAGAATCGAGAGGTTTCTTTTATTACTGAAAAAACCTATGAATTGCTTAGACAGGTTAAGGAGAGGGTCTTATTTGTTCCAACTACAACTCGTACCATAGAACAGTATGAACGAATTGATCTAGGTGTTGGGATACCAGAGTTCGCGCTAGTATGTAACGGGGGGGTACTATTAAAAAATGGAGAAGAGGATAAAGATTGGTATAACCAAGCTCTGAACCTGATTGCAGATTGTAGATTGGAACTCAGCAAGGCAGAGAAGATTTTGAAGAAGGATCCAAACCGATCGTTTGAGATTAGAAACATAAAAGATCTTTTTGTGTTTTCTAAAAGTGACAAACCATTGGAATCAGTGAAGTTATTAAAGGATAACTTGAATATCAAGCTGGTTGACATCTTTTTCAATGGCTTTAAGGTGTATGTGGTGCCTAAAAAGCTAAGTAAAGGAAATGCCATAAAGCGCTTTAAGGAAAAGGTAAAAGCAGATTATGTAATAGCAGCCGGAGACAGTGAATTCGATATATCTATGTTGAATGAGGCGGATATTGC
Organism: Bacillota bacterium; assembly: GCA_023411225.1. GTDB lineage: Bacteria > Bacillota > Clostridia > Lachnospirales > Lachnospiraceae > KM106-2. The sequence goes on along the minus strand of JAEYPA010000020.1, from coordinate 3,831 downwards.
TATAGCTCCAAAGATATTAAGGAATGAGCTGCATAGAAGAGAGCATACCATTATTACAGAGGATAACTACCTTTTTTCAGAGGCATTATTGGAAGTTATGATATCTTTATCATTTTACCGACATTCTCTTTGAGGTTCCAACCGGAGCTTTTGCGAATGCTTGCGGAGAACGTTGATTATGGGAAGAATAAAAGTGGGTGGCATTCCTTTTTAGGAATCCACCCACTAGCTTTTAACTATCTAAAAGTGTTTTCATCAGATAGCTATATACTTCCTGGCTCTTTTTGGACCAATTGTTACAGATTGCAGCTGCTGTTTCTTCTGTAGGAACAGTCAGACTTAAGTCAATGATGGAACTATTTTGCTCTTTTACTTGACAACGTACCACATACTCATTTTTCTTCTCTTCATAGTAATCTGCCAAGGTGGAAACTTCCTCTCGAAGAGAGTACTTGTTCTTCCCTAGATACTCGGCAATGTCTTTTTTGATGGCATCAGATATGTTGTTGTTAAAGAAATTAAGAGTTTCCTTACCAGCGTCTGTAATGCGATAGTAGGAACTGTGGCGAACGGAAGAGACACTAACTAACTCTTGAGAAGTAAGCTCTGATATGGCTTGCTGAATATTAAAATAATTAGTATACTCTTTTTCCAGTATAAAGCCAGACAACTGGGCATTGGTTAATGGAAAATCGACCTTATGAAGAATATAAAGGATTATTAATTTATATAGCGTTAATGGATCTGCCTGCATCTGGGATTACACCTCCTTATATACTTTGCCTTGCCAGGCCTGTTGTTCTTTTAAAGTTTTATGAATATAGTTTAACACTCTCTTCTTATCTAGGCTCCATTTTGGTGCCAAAAGTAACTCTTTAGGACCATCTCCTGTAATCCTGTGAATGACAATATCCGGTCTTAAAACATTAATACAGGAAGCTAGAAGGTTAGCATATTCCTCTAGGGAGTACACCGGAGTGGTGTCAATGAGACTGGCTAACTCAGTTCCCTTTAATATGTGTAAAAGTTGTAGCTTTAGACCTTTTATAGGCTTGGAATTCAGATATTCCAAGGTTTCTAAAATCTCCGTTCGGGTTTCCCCAGGAAGTCCTAATATCACATGAACAATAGTGGCAAGACCCCTTGAATGAAGGTTGTCCACTGCAGTATCAAAACAGGAAAGGTCATAGCCTCGTCTGATAAATGAGGCAGTTTTTTCATGAATCGTCTGAAGACCTAGTTCAACCCACACAGGTTTTGTCTTATTAAGCTCCTGTAAAAGTGCCAGAATCTCTGAACGAAGACAATCCGGTCTTGTAGCAATAGAGAGAATTGCTACGGATGGATGAGAAATAGCTTCATAGAATATATCTCTTAAATAGGAAAGCTCTCCATAGGTATTGGTGTAAGCCTGAAAATAGGCAATGAACTTTTTGCCTTCAGCCTTTTGACCTTTCATGGCAGCTATCTGAACTTCAATTTGATTAGTGATAGACAGCTCACGGTCTGCCGCGAAATCTCCGGACCCCCCGGCACTGCAGAAGATACAGCCTCCTGTACCTAAGGTACCATCTCGGTTTGGGCAGGTCATGCCACCGTTTAGGCTAAGCTTGTAGATAGGCTGGCCATAGGTCTCTTTTAAATAATAATTTAGGGAGTAATAGGGTTTGTCTCCCCATAATCGTCTTTCCTTCAATGTGGTCCTCAATTCTATCTTATATCAGGGTTTTAATTGTCGCAACTACCCTCGTTTCCTCGGTAATCTGGAAAGCTTGCCCTTCCAATGCACTTATAAATAAAAACCTCCAAATTGCTATTGTTATCATATCATTACCATCCTTTGAAATCAAGGTAGAAAATACTTTTCAATATTTAAAAAAGGGTGTATACTTTAAAGAAGTATACGGTTAAACTCCTCGTAAGAGAGATCTCTGTCCTTAATCTATATTCTTAATATAATCAAATATCTGCTAATTCAATAGGTTACCCATTTGCTATAAGAATTAATTAACCAATATAATAAAGGAGTTATAGTATGAACAATATGTATGAAACGATGCCTTTGTCTCAGTTAAGGCAAATCGCTAAGGAGAGAGGCTTAAAGAATATTTCTTCCCTTAGAAAACAGGAATTGATTGATACCTTACTGGCGACAAGCCAAAAATCGGTTGTGGAGGAGACGGGGGAGAATAATAAGAATGATAATAAAGAAAAACATGATATAAAGCCGGATGATACGGTACAATTAAAAGTTGAACATAAGCCAGAGAATAAGAATGAAAGCAGGCCAGCACATAAAACTGTCGTTAGACAAGAGCAGAATGGGACACAGAAAGACTCTGCCGGACAAAAGGATGGCAGAGAAACCATGAGTAAAGATTTGGAGCAACTAGACAGTGGAGTAATAAAAGAAGGAATTCTTGAAGTAATGTCTGATGGCTATGGATTTATTCGTTGTGATAACTATTTGCCAGGAGAAAATGATGTTTATGTCTCTCCAGCCCAGATTCGACGATTCAACTTGAAAACAGGTGATATAGTACGAGGAAATATTCGTGTAAAGAGTCAGAATGAGAAATTCTGTGCTCTCCTTTTCGTAAAGGCAGTAAATGGATTACCACCTACTGAGGCCGCAAAAAGAAAGAAGTTTGAAGATCTAACTCCTATTTTCCCAAATGAGAGAATTCACCTTGAGACGTCGAATGCCCCTCTGGCCATGCGAATGATGGATATAATAAGTCCAATTGGTAAGGGACAAAGAGGTATGATTGTTTCCCAACCTAAAACAGGGAAGACAACCCTTTTAAAACAGGTTGCAAAAGCAGTCACCAAGAATCACCCTGATATGAATTTACTGATTCTATTAATTGATGAGAGACCGGAAGAAGTTACGGATATAAAAGAATCTATTGAAGGAACTAATGTGGAGGTTATTTATTCTACCTTCGATGAATTGCCTGAAAATCATAAGCGTGTTTCTGAGATGGTGATTGAACGTGCTAAGCGTCTTGTGGAGCACAAGAGAGATGTTATTATCCTACTGGACAGTATTACCCGTTTGGCCAGGGCGTATAATCTGACGGTTCAGGCCAGTGGGCGTACACTTTCCGGAGGTTTGGATCCAGCAGCTCTCTATATGCCTAAGAAATTCTTTGGTGCAGCTCGTAATATGAGAGAGGGTGGAAGTTTGACAATCCTAGCTACTGCCTTGGTGGATACAGGAAGCCGTATGGATGACGTTGTATTTGAAGAATTTAAGGGAACAGGTAATATGGAGTTGGTGTTAGATAGAAGTTTGTCTGAAAAGAGAATTTTTCCAGCTATTGATTTGCCAAAGTCCAGCACCAGAAGGGATGATTTGCTTCTGACGCAGGAAGAGAATGAAGCAGCCTTTCTTATGAGACGTGCTTTGAGCAGTATGAAGTCTGATGAAGCACTAGAAAGGATCATTGATTTATTCTTAAAGACGAAGACTAATAAAGAATTCATACAAATAGTTAAAAAAATAAAATTAGTATAATTCCCCTTGCATTGGTGGAAAAGCTATGATATAATGAGAAAGCTGTTTATGAGATGAATAAGATTGATTTAGATCAACTTTGATATGATTAAGTTTGTAAAGAGGTGAAAACATGAGAGAAGGTATCCATCCAAAATATTATCAGGCAACAGTAACTTGTAACTGTGGTAATGAGTTTGTTACTGGTTCTACTAAGCCAGAGATTCACGTTGAAATCTGTTCCAAATGTCATCCTTTCTATACAGGACAACAGAAAGCGGCTGCAGCTCGTGGTGCAATTGATAAGTTCAACCGTAAGTACGGTTTAAAAC
>JAEYPA010000175.1 GCA_023411225.1 Bacillota bacterium | reverse complement strand
GTCTGGTTCCGATTTCGTAGAGATGTTTGTTGGTGTAGGTGCTTCGAGAGTTAGGGATTTGTTTAAGGAAGCCCAAGCGAAGGCGCCATGTATTATATTTATTGATGAAGTAGATGCCATTGGTAAGAGCCGTGACAGTCGTTATGGCGGTGGCAATGATGAAAGAGAACAGACCTTAAATCAGCTTCTTTCAGAGATGGATGGATTTGATTCCTCTAAAGGTCTTGTAATCTTAGCAGCCACAAACCGTCCGGAGGTATTGGATAAGGCCCTTCTTCGTCCAGGTCGTTTTGATCGAAGGATTATTGTAGATAAGCCTGACTTAAAAGGTCGTAAGGATGTCTTAAGAGTCCATGCTAAGGATGTCTTAATGGATGACTCTGTAGATTTGGATGCAATTGCTTTGGCAACTTCAGGAGCTGTAGGTTCCGATCTTGCCAATATGATAAATGAAGCAGCAATTATGGCAGTTAAGGATGGGCGAACTGCAGTATCTCAGGCTGACTTATTTGAGTCTGTTGAGGTTGTTATTGCAGGTAAAGAAAAGAAGGATCGTATTCTTGGAAAAGAAGAGAAGAAGATTGTTGCATACCATGAAGTTGGTCATGCTTTGGTTACAGCCTTGATTAAAGAATCTGAACCTGTTCAGAAGATTACCATTGTACCACGAACTATGGGATCTCTTGGTTACGTGATGCAAGTACCAGAGGAAGAAAAGTACTTGATGACGAAGGAAGAGATGTTAACACGTATTACTACCTTATTTGGTGGTCGTGCAGCAGAGCAGATTATTTTTAATTCAATAACAACCGGTGCAAGTAATGATATCGAGAAGGCTACTGAATTAGCTAGAGCGATGGTTACCCAGTATGGTATGTCCGATGAATTTGGCCTTGTTTGCTTAGAATCTGTAGAAAATAAGTATTTAGACGGTCGAACTGTAATGAACTGTGCAGATTCAACGGCAAGCCAAGTGGATCAGGTAGTCATGAGTCTTTTGAAAGAATGCTATAAGAGAGCCGAGGATCTTCTAAGCAATAATAAAGAAGTCCTGGATAAGATTGCAGAATTCCTGTATGAGAAAGAGACTATTACCGGTAAAGAGTTTATGGATATCTATCATAAGGTAACTGGTACAGAAGCGAAGAGTAATGATAACCTAGAGCTAGATATTAAATAAGAAAGAAATAGATATTAAACAAAAATCAGGAGATGACTAGTAGCAGACCTCATGGAATGTTACTAGTCATGTTTTAACATAAGGGAGATAAATGATATGTTTGATATTGAAGAGGAATTAAAAAAACTGCCTACTAAGCCCGGAGTTTATATCATGCATGATAAAAAGGATGAAATAATCTATGTAGGCAAGGCCATAAGCTTAAAGAACCGGGTAAGACAGTATTTTCAAAGCAGTCGAAATCTGACGCCAAAGATTGTACAGATGGTGTCTCACATCGACCATTTTGAATACATTATTACAGATTCTGAGATGGAAGCACTTGTGTTGGAATGTAATCTGATTAAAGAACACCGACCAAAATACAATACTATGCTTAAGGATGATAAAAGTTATCCTTTTATTAAGGTAACTGTTCAGGAGGAGTATCCAAGAATACTGATTGCCAGAGAAATGAGGAAGGATAAGGCCAAGTATTATGGCCCGTATACCAGTGCCACTGCAGTGAAGGATACGGTTGAGTTACTTCGTAAAATATTCAAACTACGAACCTGCAATCGTAATCTGCCAAGAGATATTGGCAAGGAGCGAGCCTGTCTCTATGCCCATATTGGGCAGTGCGATGCACCATGCCAGGGAAATATCAGCCAAGAGGATTATAAAAATAATGTAAATCAAGCGATGGAAATGCTAAACGGAAACTTTAAACCTGTCATTGAGATGTTAACAGAGAAGATGCAGGCTGCTTCTGCACAATTTGCATTTGAGGAGGCTGCCGAGTACCGGGATTTAATTAACAGTGTGAAATTCGTGCTGCAAAGACAGAAAATCACCTCGTTGGATCAGGAGGATAGAGATATTATTGCTTTTGCAAGAGCCATGGATGAGGCGGTTGTACAGGTGTTTTTTATCCGCAGTGGAAAGCTGATTGGACGGGAACATTTTCGACTTACGGGCGTGGAGCATATTACTCGAAGTGAGGTTATGACAAGCTTTGTAAAGCAGTTTTACGCTGGTACACCATTTGTGCCTAAAGAACTGTTTTTACAGGAACCAGTGGAAGATCAAGAGGTAATAGAGCAGTGGTTGACTACTAAGAGAGGCCAGAAAGTCTATATCCGGATACCTCAAAAGGGAGATAAAGAGAGGTTGGTGGAGCTGGCAGCAAAAAATGCATCTCTGGTACTACAGCAGGATTCAGAGCGTATTGCAAGAGAAGAGAAGAAAACAATAGGTGCAGTAAAAGAGATCGCAGACATACTTGGAATAGGGGAGTTAAATCGTATGGAATCCTTTGATATCTCCAATACAAATGGTTTTGAGAATGTAGGTTCTATGGTAGTCTTTGAGGCAGGAAAGCCAAAGCGTAATGATTATCGTAAATTCAAAATAAAATGGGTGAAGGGTGCTGATGATTATGCCTGTATGCAAGAAGTCCTCACAAGACGATTTACCCATGGGATTGAGGAAACAAAAGAGTTGACAGAGAAATCTATTTCCTTGGATAGTGGTAGCTTCACCAGATTCCCAGACCTAATTTTAATGGATGGTGGAAAAGGTCAGGTAAACATAGCTTTAAAGGTGATGGAGGAACTTCATATCAGCATTCCTGTTTGTGGTATGGTTAAGGATGATAACCATAGAACGAGAGGTTTGTACTATAATAATAAAGAACTTCCAATCGACCAGAGAAGTGAGGCCTTTAAGTTGATTACCAGAATTCAGGATGAGACACATCGATTTGCCATTGAATATCACAGGAGTCTTCGTTCTAAAACCCAGGTACATTCAGTCTTAGATGATATAAAAGGGATTGGTCCTTCTAGAAGAAAAGCTTTGATGAAGCATTTTAAAGGGATTGAAGAGATTAAGGAGGCCACTTTAAAGGAACTCAAAGAGGTGCCTAGTATGAATCAGAAAAGCGCAGAACAGGTATACAATTTCTTTCACTAATCAGTAATTCGTGCCTAATTACATTGCGACTAATTTAGAAATATGGTAGAATTATCATATGTTTTGTAGCTTGATTTAAAAAGAAATAAATTCTTTAAATAGAAAGGTCGGATAATATGTACTCAGTGGCATTAGCAAAACTTATAGAGAAAATGAACCTTGAGAATTGTACACCAGATATCGATACCGATAAAATTCAGATTACACAGACAGATGTGAATCGTCCAGCTCTTCAGTTGGCAGGTTTCTTTGATTATTTTGATTCTAATCGCATTCAAGTTATTGGTAATGTAGAGCATACCTATATGCAGAAGATGTCCCAGGATCACGGAGTAAAGACATTAAGCAGAATTTTTGAATATCAGATTCCATGTATCGTATTTTGTCGAGGACTTGATGTAGATGAAGACTATATTGAACTCGCTAAAAAATATAACATTCCTATTTTAAGGACACAACGTTCTACTTCTTCGTTTATGGCAGAGGTAATCCGTTGGTTGAATGTAGAATTAGCACCAATGATATCTATTCATGGAGTATTGGTGGATGTTTATGGTGAAGGCGTTATGATTATGGGAGAAAGTGGAATTGGTAAGAGTGAAGCTGCCTTGGAGCTGATTAAGAGAGGACATCGCCTGGTATCTGATGATGTAGTGGAGATTCGGAAGGTAAGTGATGATACTTTAATTGGCTCTGCTCCTGATGTTACGAGACATTTCATTGAGCTACGAGGTATTGGCGTCATAGATGTAAAAACGCTATTTGGTGTGGAAAGTGTAAAGAATACTCAGTCCATAGACTTGGTAATCAAATTAGAGGAATGGAATAAATCCGCAGAATATGACCGACTAGGTTTGGAAGAGCAGTATACAGAATTTTTAGGAAACAAAGTAGTATGCCATTCTATACCGATTCGACCTGGTCGTAATCTGGCTATAATTTGTGAGTCAGCAGCTGTCAATTACCGTCAGAAAAAGATGGGGTACAATGCAGCAAGAGAGCTATATAATCGCGTAACAAGTAATCTTATGAAAAAATAGAGCAATTAAACATATTAGGAGGATACATCTATGTATTACGTGGGAGTTGATGTTGGAGGGACCACAGTAAAGTTGGGAATATTCACAGTTAATGGTGATTTAATAGACAAGTGGGAGATTCCAACCCGTAAGGAAAATAGAGGAGAATTTATTCTGGGAGATATAGCGGATACTGTGTTAGCTAAATTTGAGGAACTCCGTATATCAAAAAAGGAAATTGAAGGAATTGGTATTGGTGTACCAGGACCTGTTACTGAAGATGGATTGGTTTTAAAATGTGCCAATCTAGGTTGGGGTGTATTTAACGTAGCGGAAGAAGTTATTCGCTTAACCGGAATCAATAATGTCAAGGTTGGTAATGATGCCAATGTTGCGGCATTAGGAGAGATGTGGAAGGGCGGTGGAGAAGGTTTTAAGAGCCTTGTTATGATAACACTTGGAACAGGTGTTGGCGGAGGGGTAATTCTGAATGGAAGGATTCTTACGGGTTCCATGGGTGCTGCAGGAGAGATTGGTCATCTGGTTATTCGCCTAGATGAATCGGATACCTGTGGCTGTGGAAAGCAAGGATGTCTTGAACAATATGCTTCTGCAAAAGGAATTGTAAAGGAAGCAAAGCGAGCTTTTGTTCGCGTTACGACACCGTCTCCACTTAGAGAATTGGAGCCATTAACCGCAAAGGATATCTTTGATTATGCGAAACAGGGAGATCAACTTGCTATGGAATTAGTGGAGGATTTGGGACGTAACCTGGGACTTGCCTGCTCTCATATTGCTCAAATCATGGATCCAGAAGCATTTGTTATTGGAGGCGGGGTGTCTAAAGCAGGAACCATATTATTGGATGTGATTAAGAAGAATTATAATGATAAAGTTATGTTTGCATTGAAAGATAAGCACTTTTGCCTGGCAACATTGGGAAATGATGCTGGCATCTACGGATCTGCCCGCATGGTAATGGAATAAACAGGGAATGGAATAAATAGAAAGAAAGCTGTTGTATGTCATGATTATCATATGAACTTGCCATACAGCAGTTTTTATATTGATTTAACTTAGAAGGTATTGTATGATAACAGTAAAATGCTTATGAAAATAATTCGGACTAAGCGGATTTATTATAGTATTAAAAGTGTTAGTATCATATACTATCACTATAGAATTTATGGAAAACAGGTAGAAGTATGGATAGATTAATGAAAGATAAACTATGTGAGATTGTAGGCGAGGAAAACGTTTTAGCAGAGGAACCAATGTGTCTTCATACCACTTTTCGTATTGGTGGACCGGCAGATTATTTTGTAACTCCTAATTCACCGGAGCAGATATCCCTTACCATATTATTTTGTAAACAGAATAACCTTCCTTTTTATATTATTGGCAATGGAAGTAATCTGTTGGTTGGTGATTATGGCTTTCATGGAGTAATTATTCAAGTTGGATCCCATTTTGAACAGGTTACCTTTGAAAAAATAGATGATGGTAAATGTAGAGTAACAGCTGGAGCCGGCATTCTTCTTAGTAAGTTGTCTGATAAGATTGCAAAAAATGGACTAACTGGATTTGAGTATGCTTCCGGGATACCTGGAACCCTTGGTGGAGCGATTACTATGAATGCAGGAGCTTATGGTGGTGAAATGAGGCAGAATATTGTAAGTGCCACCGTAATTAATGAAGAGGGAGTAATAAAGGTTCTTTCGAAAGAGGAATTGGAACTTGGCTATCGTACAAGTATTATTCAAAGAAAAGGCTTTGTTGTCATGGAAGCAGTATTTGAATTTGAGACAGGAGACCCTACAGAGATTAAGACAAAGATTGATGATTTTACAGTCAGAAGACGAGAAAAGCAACCATTGGAATATGCCAGTGCTGGAAGTACCTTTAAACGTCCAGAAGGTTATTATGCCGGAAAGTTGATTATGGATAGTGGATTAAGAGGTTTTAAGGTTGGGGATATTATGATTTCCGATAAGCACTGTGGTTTTGTCATTAACCTGGGTAGAGGAACTGCCAGTGAAGTGCTGACGCTGATTGATGAGGTGCAGCGAAGAGTATTCGAACAGTTTGGAGTCAATCTGGAGCCAGAGGTTCGGATGATAGGACAATTTTCTAAGGAAGTATAATGCACTGGTTGTACTTTATGAAAGGATAGGATGCTTATGAGGTTTATTATGGTAACTGGCATGTCTGGAGCAGGCAAAAGCTCAGTGCTAAAGATGTTAGAGGATATGGGGTATTTTTGTGTAGATAATCTTCCTATCCAGCTTATATTGAAGTTTGCTCAACTGACAGTAGAGAGTTCTGCCAAGATAGATAAGGTAGCATTAGGAGTTGATATCCGAAGTGGACAGAATCTGGATAGTCTGGAAGGAATTCTAGATGAGCTGACAGAATCCAATATCAAATATGAAATACTTTTTTTAGATGCTAACACAGATGTTCTTATGAAACGATATAAAGAAACAAGACGTACCCACCCTCTTGCAAGAGAAGGAAGAGTGGATAAGGGAATTGAGTTGGAACGAGAAAAACTGGCTTTTTTAAAGAAACAAGCCAATTATATTATAGATACTAGTATGCTTTTAATTCGTGAGCTAAAAGGAGAGATAGATAAAATTTTTCTCAGTAATGAGACTTATGGTAATTTCTTTATTACAGTTCTTTCCTTTGGATTCAAGTATGGGATTCCTGCAGATAGTGACCTGGTTTTTGATGTTCGATTTCTTCCGAACCCCTACTATATACCAGAACTAAAAGCTATGAGTGGCAACGATGAACCTGTGGCAAGCTATGTAATGGCTACACCTGCTGCTAAGGAGTTTCTAAATAAATTAGAAGATATGATTTATTTTCTAATTCCTAATTATATTTTGGAGGGTAAGAACCACTTGGTAATTGCGATAGGGTGTACAGGGGGTAAGCATCGTTCCGTTACCCTTGCAAATGTAATAACAAAGCGCTTATCTAAGCTTTCATACGGGGTAAAGGTAGAGCATAGGGATATAGAAAAGGATTCGCTAAGGAAGAAATAGAGGGGATAAAAATGTCATTTTCAAAGGAAGTAAAGGAAGAATTATCTAAACATTATAGTAAAGGACGACATTGTCAGATTGCTGAGATAGCTGCTATTATAAGCTTATGTGGTAATATTTCTATTAATCCAAAGGATGAGTATACCATACAAATTCATACAGAAATTCTTCCTGTAGCAAGAAAGTACTTTACATTATTGAAAAAAACATTTAATATAAATACTGAAATTTCTGTTAAGAGAAATCAGTACTTAAAAAGAAATAAGACATATCTACTGACAGTAAAGAATAAACAGGACTCGCTTAGAGTACTACAAGCTACAAAGTTGCTCAATGAAGAAGGAGATATAAAAGAGAATTTATCTGTAGTGAGTAATCTTGTTGTACAGAATTCTTGTTGCAAGAGAGCTTTTTTGAGAGGAGCTTTTTTAGCTGCAGGATCCATAAGTGATCCTGCTAAGACGTATCATTTTGAGATTGCAGTAGCCACTAATGCTAAGGCAAAACAACTACAGGCTATATTTAAAGTGTTTGATATTGATGTCAAGATAATACTTCGTAAAAAGTATTATGTGGTATATATCAAGGAAGGATCTCAGATTGTAGAAGCGCTAAATGTTATGGAAGCCCATATCGCCCTAATGAATTTTGAAAATGTTCGAATTGTAAAAGAAATGCGCAATTCCATCAATCGTCAGGTTAATTGTGAAACAGCTAATATCAATAAGACAGTGGTTGCCTCTAGTAAACAACTGGAGGACATACTATATATTCAAAATCAGACTGGGTTTGGAAAGCTTACAGAAGGTCTAGAAGAAATAGCTAGGTTACGATTGGAATATCCGGAGGCTTCTTTAAAGGAGTTAGGTCAGTTACTTGACCCACCAATAGGAAAATCCGGGGTTAATCATAGGTTAAGGAAAATCAGTATTATAGCGGACCAGATTAGGGAACAAAAGGAGGAGATTAGTATATGATTTCAAAAAAGATTAGTATCAAACTTCCTACTGGATTGGAAGCCAGACCAGTTGCTTTGTTTGTTCAGGTTGCAAGCCAATATGAAAGCAAAGTGTATGTTGAATGTGGCAATAAGAGAGTAAATGCAAAAAGTATTATGGGCATGATGACATTAGGAATTGCTGCAGGGGAAGAAGTAGAAGTTATTGTAGATGGTGTAGATGAAGCTACTGCCATGGATAGCATTGAAAAGTATTTATCCTGTGAGGTATAAACATTAATAAGATAAACTGAGTAAGTATATAGTATTTTAAACCATGCGCTATGGAGGTCAGAGCACTAATACCACCATAGCGCTTCGTTATTTATCAGGAAATTGATACCGCAGTTTGCTAATTTACCGTAAAAATGATATGATTAACATGTTGTAACTGTGATAAGTATTTAGAAGGTTGGTGCGAATAATGAAGTTTACTCATTTACATGTCCATACAGAGTACAGTCTGTTAGATGGTTCCAGCAAAATAAACGAGCTGATTACCAGAACCAAGGAATTAGGTATGGATAGTATTGCTATTACTGACCATGGTGTGATGTATGGTGTCATCGACTTTTATAAAGCAGCAAAGAAACAGGGAATTCGACCTATTATCGGCTGTGAAGTTTATGTTGCACCTAATTCTCGCTTAGATCGTGAAGCAGGTGGGGAAGCAGGGAAATACAATCATTTAGTTCTTCTGGCAGAAAACAATACAGGATATCAGAATCTGATTAAGATAGTATCCAAAGGTTTTACAGAAGGCTTTTATTATAAACCAAGAATTGATGTAGAACTATTAGAGGAATATCATGAGGGAATCATTGCCTTGAGTGCTTGTCTGGCAGGAGAAGTTGCTTTTGATATAAGAAGGGGATTTTATGAGGAGGCAAAAAAAGCAGCCTTAAGATTTCAGAATTTATTTGGAGAGGGTAATTTTTATCTAGAGCTACAAGATCACGGCATACCAGAGCAGACTACGGTCAATCAGGGATTACTTCGTATGCATCAAGAGACAGGAATTCCATTAGTAGCTACCAATGATGTGCATTATATCAATGATACAGATGCTGTATCCCACGATATTCTCCTTTGTATCCAGACCCAGAAAAAGGTGTCGGATGAGGATCGAATGCGTTATGAAGGTGGCCAGTATTATCTTAAGTCCCCAGAAGAGATGGAGGCTTTATTTCCTTATGCCAAGGAAGCTTTGGAGAACACTGTAAAGATTGCGAAGCGGTGTAATGTTGAGATTGAATTTGGTAATTATAAACTGCCTAAGTTTGATGTGCCCAAAGGATATACCGCCCAGGAATATCTTGAAAAGATTTGTACAGAAGGCTTAGAGAAGAGATATCTAAATCCTAGTAAGGAATTAAGGGATAGACTGGATTATGAGTTGTCTACTATTTCTGGAATGGGGTTTGTAGATTATTTTCTTATTGTATGGGATTTTATAAAATATGCCAAAGACAATGGTATAGCAGTAGGACCAGGAAGAGGTTCAGCAGCCGGAAGTATAGTGGCTTATTCACTGGGAATTACCAATATAGATCCAATCAAATATAATTTGCTGTTTGAGCGTTTTCTCAACCCAGAACGTCTCACTATGCCGGATATCGATATTGATTTCTGTTATGAACGACGTCAGGAAGTCATTGACTATGTAGTACGTAAATATGGGAAAGACCGTGTGGTACAGATTGTAACCTTTGGTACCATGGCGGCAAGGCTTGTCATCCGGGATGTTGGGCGGGCTCTGGATCTTAGCTATGCTTATGTAGATACGATTGCCAAGATGATTCCTAATGAATTGGGGATTACTATAGAGAAGGCGTTAAAAGGCAATAAAGAGCTGAAGGAATTATATGATCAGGATGAGCAGGCCAAATACCTATTAGATATGTCCATGCGTTTAGAAGGCTTGCCAAGACATACCTCCATGCATGCTGCCGGCGTTGTAATCAGTAAGGCAGCTGTGGACGAATATGTACCTTTATCCAAATCCTCTGATGACTCCATTACTACCCAGTATACTATGACTACATTAGAGGAACTGGGTCTTCTTAAAATGGATTTCTTAGGCCTTAGAACTCTGACAGTAATCCAAGAGGCTGTAAAACTCATTAACAGGAATGTGCCAGAAGAGAAAAGAATAGATATAGATAGAATCGATTATAATGATAAGAAGGTTTTCAATATGATTAGTTCCGGCCATTGTGAAGGTGTATTTCAGTTGGAAAGTGCCGGAATGATGAGCTTTATGAAGGAATTAAAGCCACATAATATAGAAGATGTCATAGCAGGAATCTCCTTATATCGACCAGGTCCTATGGATTTTATTCCAAAATATATCAAGGGTAAGAATGAGACGGGAAGCATTCAATACGAATGCCCCCAGTTAGAGCCAATCCTTGCTCCCACCCATGGTTGTATTGTATATCAGGAGCAGGTAATGCAAATCGTTCGAGATCTGGCAGGCTATAGCTATGGACGAAGTGATTTGGTCAGGAGAGCCATGTCCAAGAAAAAAGCTGATGTCATGGAGAGGGAACGGAAGAACTTTGTATACGGAAACCCTGAAGAAAATGTTATAGGTTGTGTAGGTAATGGTATTTCGGAGGAGGTGGCTAATCATATCTTTGATGAAATGATTGATTTTGCCAAATATGCATTTAATAAATCCCATGCTGCAGCTTATGCAGTAGTCTCCTACCAGACTGCCTTTTTGAAATGCTATTATCCTGTCGAGTTTATGGCAGCGCTTATGACCTCGGTAATCGATAATGGTAATAAAGTTTCACAATATATTATGACCTGTCGACAGATGGGAATTCGGATTCTTCCTCCAGATATTAATGAGGGGGAGAAGGGCTTTAGTGTTATGGATAAATCTATCCGTTACGGTCTTTCTGCGATTAAAGGCTTAGGCGGTTCAGTCATAGATGCCATCGTAGAGGAACGAACCAAAAATGGATCATTTACCTCATTAAAAGATTTTGCTAACCGCTTAAGTGGTAAAGAAGTGAATAAAAGGACGATTGAAAGCTTTATAAAGGCAGGAGCCTTTGATTCCATGCCAGGTACCAGAAAGCAGAAGATGATGGTGTATGTACAGGTTTTAGATGGAGTAACCCAGGAAAAAAAGAAAAACTTAGCAGGCCAGTTAAGTCTCTTTGATTTTGCTGGTGAAGAACAAAGTATGCAGATAGAAGAAAGCTTCCCGAATGTAGGGGAATATCCAAAGGAGATGCTTCTGGCCTTTGAAAAGGAGGTCTTAGGCATCTATGTCAGTGGCCATCCATTGGAGGAGTATGAAAGTTTGTTGAGAAAGAATATAACGAATACTACACTGGATTTTATCATTGATGAGGAAACAGATGCAGTAAAGGTAGAAGATGGAGAAATGGCCATTGTCGGTGGAATGATTACATCCAAAGTCATTAAGACCACCCGCACTAATAGCGTAATGGCCTTTATTACCATAGAAGATTTATATGGCACAGTGGAGGTCATTGTATTTCCAAGGGATTATGAGAAATATAGGAATTTGCTTTCTGAGGATAAAAAACTCTTTATTAAGGGTAAAATAACTGTGGAAGAGGATAAACCGGGTAAATTAATCTGCCAGAGTATTATTCCATTCGAGGATTTACCTAAGGACGTCTGGATTAAGTTTAAAGATATGTCGACATATATGGAAAAGAAAAATGACATTGAACAGATGATTGAAAATTGTGAGGGAAAAGATCATCTTTGGATTTATTGCGAGTATGAGAAACAGAGGAAGAGAATCCCTCATATTAGATTAAATTCGGAGTTGATTACGAAATTTATCGAAATAGTTGGAAAAGAAAATGTTAAAGTTGTCGAAGCTAGTATTGATTAATCTAAGTAAATGAATTAAAATATAGCAAAATACGTCAATTAGTTTAAATTAATAGGATTCTATTGGAGGTTGAATAGAGATGAGTAAAGAAGTAAATACCATAGGTATTTTAACAAGTGGTGGAGATGCACCAGGCATGAATGCTGCTATACGTGCTGTTGTACGTTCTGCATTGGCTAATGGGAAAACAGTAAAAGGAATTTGTAGAGGATATTCTGGACTTCTTGAAGAAGATATTATAGATATGGATGCTAAAAGCGTAGCTGATATCATCCAACGCGGAGGCACAATCCTTTATACTGCACGTTGTGCTGAAATGAGAACAGAAGAAGGTCAAAAAAAGGCAGCTGAAATATGTAAAAAACATGGAATTGATGGACTTGTAGTAATTGGTGGTGACGGTTCCTTTCAGGGTGCAAGAAAGCTTGCTGCTCTTGGAGTAAACACAGTTGGTCTTCCAGGAACCATTGATTTGGACATTGCTTGCACTGATTATACAATTGGATTTGATACAGCTGTAAATACAGCCATGGAAGCTATTGATAAGGTCCGTGATACTTCTACATCACATGAAAGATGTAGTATAATCGAGGTAATGGGGCGTAAGGCAGGCTATATTGCATTATGGTGTGGTATTGCCAATGGTGCTGAGGATGTATTAATTACTGAGAGATATGATAATGATGAACAAAGAATCATTAATAGTATTATTGAGAAGAGAAAGATTGGTAAAAAACATCATATTATTGTAAATGCAGAGGGTGTCGGCGACTCCTACGGTATGGCCAAACGTATTGAAGAGGCAACTGGAATTGAAGCGAGAGCAACTATTATTGGTCATATCCAACGTGGTGGAAGCCCAACCTGCAAAGACAGAGTATATGCCTCTATGATGGGTTCTAAAGCAGTTGATCTATTATGTGAAGGAAAAACTAATCGCGTTGTTGGATATCGAGATGGTAATTTTGTAGATTACGACATTATGGAAGCGTTGGAGATGACGAAAGACGTAGATGAGTATATGTATCAATTATCAAAAAAATTATCAAGATAAGTTATATTTTATAACAGGGTGGAAAGATGATTACATACTTTTCATCCTGTTTCTTTAATAGATATGGAGGTTTTGTTGTGAGTAGAAGAAAGAAGTTTTTAAGTTACTATAAACCATATTTGCACATCTTTTTTACTGATATGTTATGTGCTTTTCTTGCAGCCATCATTTCTTTGGTGTATCCTCTGATTGTTCGTTATATTACCAATGATTTATTAGTGAATACGGAAGCCGGAAAGGCTGTTAAGGTGATTGCATTATTGGCTGGCTTTATGGTGGTATTGGCAATTATCGAATACATCTGCAACTATTATATTACCTTCAAAGGTCATATGATGGGTGCAAAAATGGAATTTGATATGAGAAATGATATCTTTGGTCATTATCAGGAGCTGCCCTACAGCTTTTTTGACAATGAGAAGACCGGTCAACTAATGTCCCGCGTTACCAATGATTTATTTGATATTACTGAGCTGTTGCACCATGGACCTGAGGACTTGGTTATTTCCATTATTAAGTTTATTGGTGCCTTTGTGATTCTGTGTACTGTAAATGTATATCTTACACTGGCAGTCTTTCTGGTTATCATTATTATGTTTTTCTTTGCTTATTTTGTAAGAGGTAAGATGAAGAAAGCATTTCGGAAAAATCGTGAGAAAATTGCTGAGGTTAATGCCAGAATCGAGGACAATCTTTCCGGTATTCGGGTGGTAAAATCTTTCGCCAATGAAGAAGAGGAAATGGATAAGTTCAAAGAAGGAAATACACACTTTCTTCATAGTAAGAGAAATAGTTATAGGGCTATGGCCGATTATCACTCCGGCTTAAATTTCTTTCTTGCAATTATGAATGTAGTAGTTATTTCCGGTGGTGCACTTTTAATCGCTAAGGAAATCATAGATGTAAGGGACTTGGTGACCTTTCTCCTGTATATTAATGTCTTAGTGGATCCTGTTAAAAAATTAATCAATTTTACCGAACAGTTTGAAAATGGTATTACGGGCTTTGAACGTTTTATGGATATTATGGAGATTGAACCGGACATTAAGGATGGCAAGGATGCTACAGACATTACAGAAGTAAAGGGAAGAATTCGTTTCGAAAATGTTTCGTTTCGTTATAACGATGCTAGTAATGAAGTTTTCAGTAATATAAATATGGAGGTAGCTCCAGGTGAATATATAGCCATAGTTGGGCAATCCGGTGTTGGAAAGTCTACAATGTGTAACTTGATACCAAGATTCTACGAGGTCAGTGAGGGAAATATTTATCTAGATGGTAGGGACATTAAGAATATTACATTAAAGTCTCTTAGAAATAGCATTGGTGTTGTGCAGCAGGATGTTTATCTGTTTGCAGGAAGTGTATATGACAATATACGGTATGGCAAATTGGATGCCACAAGAGAGGAAATTATTCAGGCAGCCCAAAATGCCAATGCACATGAGTTTATTATGGAGCTTCCAGATGGATATGATACCTATATTGGACAGAGAGGAATCAAGCTGTCAGGAGGACAAAAGCAGAGATTAAGTATAGCTAGAGTATTTTTGAAGAATCCACCGATTCTTATTTTTGATGAAGCAACCTCAGCACTGGATAATGAAAGCGAGAAAGTGGTTCAGGCATCTCTGGAAAAACTATCAAAGAACAGAACTACTTTTGTAATCGCACATCGTCTGACTACTATAAAAAATGCAGAAAGAATCATTGTACTGACGGAAGAAGGTATTGCAGAATCTGGTACTCATAAAGAGCTGATGGAAAAGAAAGGAATCTACAGTTCCCTATATCAGTATAATCTCTCAGAATAGAAACCCGCTAATCGTTTAAAAAAGGACATGAAGATGAAAGCAAATACGAAATATATATTTTTTGATATTGATGGAACCTTACTTAATGAAAAAGGAGAGGTTTCTTCCAGCACGGTTACTGCGTTAAAGCTACTAAAACAATCCGGACATCAGGTTTTTGTTTGTACAGGTAGAACCAAATGTATGCTGCCCAAGGTGATTACAGATCTTGATTTTGATGGCTATGTCTATGGTGGAGGCACTGCTTTAGAATATGAGGGTAAATTGTTGCAATTAAAAAAACTTACCTGCGACCAGATTATACAACTAACGAAATTGATGAAGAAATACAAAGCGACCTATGTGTATGAAGGTCATGATAATGTATACGTAGAAAATCAGATCTTCCAGGAAGAACGTACCTATTATCGCAATTTTATACGTTCACTTAGTAAGATATGCATTGGTATTGAGTCATATGAGGAGATTAAAGCCAGTAAGGCTACCTGTGTTCTCCCGGCAAGTATGAGATTAGAAGAAGAAAAGGCATTTGTGGAAGAGTTGAATAAGAATTATCAGGTTATTTTTCATGAACGTTTAGACAATGGAATTATGACGGATGGCCTTGTGGAAATACTGCCTAAGGGTTGGACAAAAGGTAAGGGAATTAAAATGATGGCAGCTAAGTTGGGTTTTAGTATAGAAGATGCCATTGGGGTTGGAGACAGCAATAATGACTTGGAGATGTTAGAGGTAGTTGAGACAGCTATATGTATGGGAAATGGGTCCGAACAAGCGAAAGCGGTAGCTGATTTCGTGACAAAGGGTGTCAATGAGGATGGGATTTTATATGCCATGCAAACTTTGAAGTATATTTAAATAAGTTAGTCGAATTTGAACCAAAATGGAGCAAGTCCCTCATGAGTGAGAGACTTGCTCCGCTTTGTTCATATTATTCTTCGTCAGATGCCTCTTTGCTATCTTCAGCAGCATCAGAAATATTTATTGATACATATTCACGGT
>JAEYPA010000017.1 GCA_023411225.1 Bacillota bacterium | reverse complement strand
AATTATGTCCATTGGGGCTGTAAAAGGTATTGAAATAGGAGACGGCTTCTTAGTTGCCGGAAAACATGGTTCTGAGAACAATGACGGTTTCATGGCTACTTCAACCGGAAAGATTGTCAAAAAGACTAACCACAGTGGAGGTGTCCTTGGTGGCATCAGTGATGGATCTGAGCTTATTATCCGGGCTGCCATCAAACCTACTCCAAGTATTTATACTACTCAGGATACAGTTAACAGACAAGGTGAGAATATTAAGATTAATATAAAAGGACGACATGATCCTATCATTGTACCAAGAGCTGTAGTTGTGGTAGAATCTATGGTAGCTCTGACTATCGTAGATCTTCTGTTTGCCAACATGAGTGTAAGAATGGATAAGATTATTGATTTTTATAAAAGATAGTACAAAAAGGGCGTTGCAAAAAACGCCCTTTTCTTTATTCACTCTTTAAATCTTTCCACTTGCTATAATATAAATCATCCATTTCTAGTCCCAGATACTTGAAAGTCTCACATCTAGAGGTAATATCTGGTCCTGGAAATGCAGTCTCATTATTCTTTAACTCTTCATCCTCTAACATCTCACGAACTTCTGTATTCGGTGTAGAATATCCGATATAGTCAAAGTTCAACAGAGCAATATCTGGACGGCACAGGAAATTGATAAATGCTTCTGCCGCTTCCTTATGCTTTGCATTTTTAGGTATTACCCAGGAATCAATCCATACGTTAGAGCCTTCTTTTGGTACTACATATTCTAGATCTTCATTCTCTTCTTTCGTATAGATGGCTTCTCCAGAGTATATCACACCAAGAGCAGCTTCTCCACCTATCATCTTATCCCGAACCTGGTCTACTACATAGGCCTGCACCAAAGGTTTCTGTTTGATTAACAGGTCTTTGGCTTCCTCTAATTCCTCCTCATTGGTGGAATTTAGGGAATGTCCTTGGTATTTGAGAGCTATTCCCATAGCATCTCGAACACTGTCTATCATAAGAATCTCATCCTTATACTTTTTATCAAAGATGGCAGACCAACTGTCAATCTTCTCTTTTACCATGGTGGTATTATAGAGAATTCCTACAGTTCCCCAGCAATAAGGGACAGAATATTTATTCTCTGCATCAAAAGCCTTGGACTGCTCCATGTAATCTTTTCCGATGTATTTAAGATTCGGAATGTTATCAAAATTAATTTCAGCCAATAAGTCTTCTTGGATTAGTCGTTCAATCATATAGTCTGATGGACAGATGACATCATAGCTTACTGCACTGTTGGCAACTTTAGGATACATAGCTTCGTTGGTCTCAAACTCATCATAGCTAACGGTATAGCCAGTTTCCTCCTCGAACATATCCAGAACTTCTGGGTCAATATATTCTCCCCAGTTATAAACATATAGATCATAGGTCTTCCCAAATCCGGAGATTGGAGAACCACAGGCGGTCAGAGATGAAATCAACATTATCATTATCAATGAGATCACAAGTATTCTTTTTCCTGTCTTCTTCACTGTCTTTGCTCCTTTCTGGCTGGCTTACGGTTAATCAATACAAGCAGAATAATCACAGCCACAAACATTAGAGTGGACAATGCATACATTTCTGGCTTAATACCCTTACGCACCTCAGCATAAATCATGGTCGATAAGGTATCAACTCCCGGTCCTTTAGTAAAATGGGTGATGATAAAATCATCTAAGGACATAGTAAAAGCTAGTAAAAATCCAGATAGGATTCCAGGGAATATATCCGGTAAAATGACCTTAAAGAAGGCATATAATGGAGATGCCCCCAGGTCTAAGGCTGCTTCATAGGTACTTTTATTGGTCTGCTTTAGTTTAGGCATAACACTTAGAATTACGTAGG
This sequence comes from Bacillota bacterium, assembly GCA_023411225.1. Classification (GTDB taxonomy): domain Bacteria; phylum Bacillota; class Clostridia; order Lachnospirales; family Lachnospiraceae; genus KM106-2. The sequence goes on along the minus strand of JAEYPA010000017.1, from coordinate 16,878 downwards.
GAATATTAAAGGTTATGTGGGAAAGCAGAACCGTCGTAAATCCTAACTCAAAATTGATACGAAGTACTGTATTAATTCCAATAAATAATAACATTAAGGAGATACCTGTCACAATATCTGCATTTAACATTGGAATATTGGTTACTGCAGTTAATATCATTCTTGGTGTTTTCTTCATAGCATTCATGGCTATAGAAGCCATAGTGCCGATAATCACTGCTATGAATGCTGATAAAAATGCAATAATCAATGTAGTATATAATGCATTGAGTATATCCTCATTTTGGAATAACTCCTTGTACCAATCTAAGGTAAAACCACCCCATTTTGCTCTAGACTTGGAGGAATTAAAGGATAATACCACCAAGGTTAAGATAGGAGCATAGAGGAAAATCAAAATAAGGATCAAATAGATGCGCTTAGCTGCACTTTTTACCATACGTTTGTCCCCTCCATATCTTTATCATATTTTGCAATAAACGCCATACTAATTAGGATAAATAGCATCAGTACAAGGGACAGACCGGATCCAGTATGCCAGTTATAGCGGAGTTTGAATTCTTGCTCTATCACATTACCAATGAGCCAGATCTTACCGCCACCTAAAATATCTGAGATAACGAAGGTTGTCAGAGATGGTACAAATACCATAGTGATTCCACTGATGACTCCAGGCATACTTAGTGGCAAAATAATGCGGAATAAAGTCTGACGTCCATTGGCACCTAAGTCTCTTGCTGCATTTATTACATTGTTATCAATCTTAACTAAGCTATTATAAATTGGTAACACCATAAAAGGCAGGAAATTATATACCATACCTAGGATGATGGCTCCTGAAGTGTTAATCAGGTGAATATTAGGCATATTAATAGCAGACAACAGGCTATTGATTACACCATTTTTCTCAAGTAAGGTTTGCCATGCAAAAGTTCTTAACAAGAAATTCATCCACATAGGAAGCACAAATACAAAGATAATAAAACTGGAGGTCTTCATCTTAGAATTTCTTAAAATCAAAGCTAAAGGATAGGCTAACAGCAGGCAAATAGCTGTGCTCAAGGCAGAAAGTGCCAAAGAATAGCCTAAGGCCTTTAGATTCTGCCGTTCCCAGATAAGCGCCACATTCTCCATGGTAAAGTTATTATCTGAGTTAGTAAAGCCATAGTAGATAACCATAATAAGAGGGATAACGATAAATGCTGCTGACCAGAAGAGATATGGTCCAGACAACAATTTCTTTTTCTTACGATTATTCATCTAAAATCACCGCCTCTTCATCTTCAGATACAGGTTTGTTCATAATCTGAATATCAAAAGGATCTACCTTAATTCCTACCTTTGCACCTACTGGGCTTAGGTCTGTGCTGTGAACCAGCCATTCATGTCCATTGGCCTCTACATCCATTTCATAATGAACTCCTTTGAAAATGAGGGACGTAACCTCACCGGTAATAGTTCCTTCCTCAGGAGATACCAGATCAATATCCTCAGGACGGATTACAACGTCTACTGGTACATTTTTTCCAAAGCCAACATCTACGCAAGGGAAGTTTGCTCCCAGTATATTTACTACCTTATCTTCCACAAAAACGGCATCAATAATATTACTTTCTCCAATGAAATCTGCAACAAAGGCATTCTTAGGTTCATTGTAGATATCCTCTGGAGTACCTATTTGCTGAATATAGCCCTGGTTCATAACAACTATAGTATCAGACATGGTAAGGGCCTCTTCCTGATCATGGGTAACATAGACAAAAGTAATGCCTAATTCATTTTTCAAGCGAATTAATTCGTATTGCATGTCTTGACGAAGCTTTAGATCCAAAGCACCTAAAGGTTCATCTAGGAGAAGTACCTTAGGCTCATTTACGATTGCTCTGGCGATGGCTATTCTCTGCTGCTGTCCACCACTTAAGGAATCCGGAGTACGATCTTCATATCCTTGAAGATTCACTAATTTTAGTGCGTATTCAATTTTATCTTTTATATATTTATCAGTTTTATTCTTAATCTTTAATCCAAATGCAATATTCTGAGCAATGCTCATATGGGAAAATAACGCATATTTTTGGAATACGGTATTTAATTGCCTCTCATTAGGAGGAAGTTTGGTAATATCCTTTCCATCAAATATAACCTTTCCCTTATCAGGAGACTCAAATCCACCTATGAGGCGCAATGTGGTAGTCTTACCACAGCCACTGGGACCTAGTAAAGTTAAAAATTCATTCTCTTTAATATATAAGTTCAATTCATCTAAAATAATATTGCTTCCATAAGCCTTTGTAATATCTATAAGATCGATTAATTTCTTTTCCATAACTTATACCGTATCCTTTCCTGCGTACTTCCACATTTCTTACTTAAAAGCTTGGTGGCGTAGATACCCAAAGTATCGTCGCCCCGGTCTTGCCAATGGCTTCTATATGATGCTTTTTATTTGGAGTAAAATAAAAGGATTCACCTTTTTTTGCTTTATAACTAGTATTGCCAATTACAATCTTAATACTTCCACTTAAAACATACCCAAACTCTTCCCCTTCATGAGGATTATCCGGATAAGTTGACCCTTCCGGATCCAATGTCAGTAGAATTGGTTCCATCATGTTTTTCTGAGCATTTGGAATGATCCACTCAATTTTGTTATGAAGATCTCCATCGATTTTTTCAAAATAATCAGTTTTTTTAAATACTACTTGCTCTGAGGTCGTATTGGAAAAAAATTCTTCCAGATTGGTTCCTAAGCATTGTAGAATATCTACTAGCGTAGCAATGGATGGGGAAGTCAAATCCCTTTCCAGCTGTGAAATGAAGCCTTTTGAAAGCTCACTTCTGTCTGCTAACTCTTCCTGGGTAAGGCCTTTTTGGGTTCTAAGTTCTTTAATCTTATGCCCTATATGCATAGTATCTTCTCCTTCTTCTTATTTTGCTATGTACAATACAGCTAATTCAAAGTACATTAGTATCAATCTGAAATTCAAGTAAAACTAAACTAAAAGTTTAGTTTTACTAAACAAGCGACAAGACTTATTATACACCGAAAAAAATTGATGTCAATAGAAAAGTAAAAGACCTCTAAAAAATCGAAAAAAGGCACCTCCTAATGTCAAACATATACTGGCTAACATTTAGAGGTGCACTTTATTTTAACTAATTTTAGTTTTTATTTTGTCTTTTTATACACGATAGAACTAAAGCTTCCGTATACTTTTTTCCCATCTACAACTCGATATGCTCTTACCTTATAGTAATAGGTTTTATTACGGCTTAAGCTTTTATTGGTATAGGTTGCGTACTTAGTCGTTGTTACTTTTTTATAGGTTCCACTTTTGGAGGTAGAACGATAAATCTGATAACCGGAAGCTCCAGATACCTTGTTATAGGTTAAGGTAATCTTGCCGGTTCCAGCAGTGATCTTAGTAACTACTGCTTTCTTTAAGGAAGGCTTATTTTTTACGTAAGAGGACATCACAGATTTATAATACTTTCCGGATACTTTACGGCCAGCAATTACCTTATAGTAGTAGGTAGTTCCTGTCTTTAAGTTTCTATTTTTATAAGTAGTTCCGGTTGTGCTACCAATTTTTACATAACCACAACCTGATTTAACAGAGCGATATACGTAATAAACGGTTGCATCACTGGTCTTGCCCCACGTTAGACTTACACTGTTATAGGTAGATGCACTCACCTTAAGTGAGGTAACCTTATTCACTACAGGTTTTGCACTGGTCAGAATAGGAGACGAATAATGTTTTCCCGTAGCATCGGTATACATGGTATACACTTTAAAATAATAGGTTTTCCCAACAGTAAGCCCGCTCTTTGTATAGGAGTTGGTGGTAACAGTAGCTAACGTACGATACGTACCGTCTTTGCTGGTCGCATATGTTATCATATATCCGGTTGCCCCGGTCACCTTATTCCAAGATAACTTCACTGTATTATAATTCTGACTAGCTGCCTTTAGGTTAGTGACAGTAGGAATTACAAGTTTAAAGGCCATCTTGTCAGAAGAAGCAGTTTTAATTGTAGTTCCATCTTGTCTGGTTGCGATGACACGATAGTAATAGGTCTTTCCATGGATAGCGGAAGTATCCCAATAGACCTTTCTCATAGAATCCACAATTGCTAAGGTGGTATAGGTACCATCTTTACTGGTGCTTCGCTGTATAGTGTACTGATAAGCACCTAATACAGCATTCCAAGCCAGTCTAGCGGTCTTGCATTGATAAGTAGAAATCTTTAAAACTGGTTTGCCTAAAAGAACTGTACTGATTTTTATAGTCTTACCAGCTAGCTTTGTGGTTGCTGTAATGTTGGGATTCATAGATAACACAGTACCCTCTGAAACACAATTTTTAGCAGCTACCGTCTTTAAAGTATCACTAGTATTGGTCTGATAAGTAATTACACCGGTTTTCATATTCAAATGAGTATTTCCAAGAACAGATTCTTTTAGATCAAATTCATAGTTATGATCTACGGTATTGATTGTGACACCATTTAGGCGTATGCTACTGCTGTATTGCCACATTCTGGTGTATGGATAATGGTCTGTCTCATTGTGAAAGTGATAATAATTATTTACCACAGCTCCAGTAGTAGAATAGTGGGCAATCCATAAATCATAAGGGATATTCTTAAAATCAAAATTACTTATACTCCAGCTACAATAGCTATAAACCATTGGAGTGTAGCCAGCAGCTTTTATGGTTTCACAAAAGGCATTGGCAATCTGCGTGTTCAGTGACTTGGATAGTGCATCCTGTACTTTACTTTCCATATCAATCGCTACTGGATATGTAATCTTATATCCTTTTATCAATTTCAACACATAATTTGCATCTTGTTTCGCCTGCGTTACTGTTGTTGCTTGACTGTAGTAATAAACACCAACTGGAATTTTATTAGCTATGGCACCTTCTAAATTCTTTTTATAGTATTCATCTTCAACTGGTGCAGTTGCTCCATTTTTCGTAACGGCTACTCTTACCATTGCAAACTTAATTCCCGCAGCCTTTACTTTTGCCCAATCTATCTCACCCTGATATTTTGATACATCAATCCCAATACTGTTGGAATTACTTATGACCTCTGCAGAGTTTAAGAATTCTGTTTTGATTCCTCCACTAGTTTTGTAAGCATTGACCTTAAACCGATATACCTTATCTCTGGTGAGATTATCAAATACCATAGAAGTATTATTTACAGTGGCTGCTAACTGATATTTTTGTCCATTGTCTAGAGATATATAAACATTGTACCCTTCTGCACCGGCTACTGCATTCCATTTTAACTTAATTGTGTCAAGTTTTGGATGCTTCACAGATACGGTAATCTTAGGTGCAGTTGCAGCATCTGCCTTCGCATAAAAGAATCCAATGACTCCAGGCAACAATACTAGAGATAAAATAAGTATTCCCAATAGTGTCTTCTTCTTCATATTTTTTGTCATCCTCTCCTTAGTTTAGAATCCACATCACTACTATTTGATTTCCATTTTTATAATAAATACCATAACTAATATGTATGTCAATAAAAAGTCATACGCTACCACGGCTTTACTTTGGCAGGCATATGACTTATCTATTATTTATCTTATTTTTTCTGGAAATCCCACTTTTTTCTGAACCTTACGTAAGGTCTTCTGTGAAAAATAATTTGCCTTCTCTGCATTTGCTTTAATGATACTATCAATATATGCTTTGTCCTTAGTTAGTGCTGCGTGCTTTTCCTGTAGTGGACGAAGGAGATCCACAACAGATTCTCCGACTGCCAGTTTAAAATCACCATAGCCTTTTCCATCAAATTCTCTCTCAATTTCTTCTTTGGTCTTACCGGTAGCAGCTCCATAGATATCCATCAGATTGCTTACTCCAGGCTTGTCCTCTGAATATCGAACTTCGCTATCGGAATCAGTGACAGCACGCTTAAACTTACGAATAATGGTATCTGGATCATCCATTAGATAAATACTTGCATTAGGGTTCTCGTCAGATTTACTCATCTTCTTAAAAGGATCCTGAAGGCTCATAATCTTTGCCCCAACCTTACCAATATAAGGTTCCGGAATAGTAAATACATCTCCATAAATGTTGTTAAAACGTTCCGCTATATCTCTGGTCAGTTCCAAATGTTGCTTCTGATCTACACCAACCGGAACGACATCTGCCTGATATAATAAAATATCTGCTGCCATTAAAACTGGATAGGTATAAAGCCCAGCATTGATATTATCTGTATGCTTTGCTGATTTGTCTTTAAACTGTGTCATACGATTTAGCTCTCCCATATAGGTAAAACAGCTTAAAATCCAGCTTAGCTCTGCATGACCAGATACATGAGACTGATAATAGATACAGTTCTTCTCTGGATCAAGTCCTGCAGCAATATATAATGTTAGCAAAGTTCTGGCACGTCTTCTTAACTCTGCCGGATCTTGACGAACCGTAATAGAATGCATATCTACAACACTGTAGAAGCACTGATATTCATCACTTATATTAACCCAATTTTTAAGGGCTCCTAGGTAATTGCCAAGTGTCAGGTTACCCGTCGCCTGCATGCCGCTAAATAAGGTTTTTTTTCCATCTAGCATAATCTACACTTCCTTTTCTACTCTTTGCACTTAATTGTTCGCCCGCTGTTAACACAAAAAACTCTTATGCTAGTTTAACATAGGAGTTTTTGTTTGTAAACTATAACAATCCTGTGCTGAAATAGCGTTCCATACGGTCAGCCAGTATGGTCGCTACCACTTTATCCTTGCCATATTTTCCGGAAATAAACTTCGCTGCCCATACATTTGCTCCTGAGGAGGTTCCACACATTAAACCCTGTACCCTGGCTAATTCTCTTGTAGTCTCAATGGCATCCTCGTCTGTAACCTCTACAATATCATCTATTAACGACGTATCCAGTACTGCTGGAATAAATCCATCTCCGATTCCCTGAATGCTGTGTAACCCAGGCTCATCCCCTAACAATGCTGATACATTCTTAGGCTCTACAGCTACTATCTTTAAATCTGGATTCTTTTCTTTTAAATATTTACCGATTCCCTGTAAGGTTCCACCGCTTCCAAGACCGGATACAAATATGTCTACCTTACCTTCCAACTGCTCATAAATCTCTCTAGCAGTGGTTTTATAATGAATGTCCGGATTATCGGGATTCTCAAACTGTTGAGGCATATAATATGTATCTGAACTTGCTACCAGACGGTTTGCCTCGTCTACTGCTCCACCAATACTTAATTCCTTTGGGGTTAAGCGAAGCTCTGCTCCTAGTGCACGAATAATCTTCTTTCTTTCCTCACTCATGTTTTCCGGCATAACTATTATTACTTTATAACCCTTACGAACACCTACAAGGGCAAGACCAATTCCAGTATTGCCACTAGTTGGCTCTACAATTGTCATTCCAGGCTTAAGAATGCCTTTACGCTCTGCCTCTTCAATCATATTTTTTGCAACTCTGTCTTTAATACTTCCACCGGGATTTAAAAATTCTGCCTTAGCGAATATATTGAGACCTGTAGTAGACTTTAAGCTTACTAAAGGGGTATTCCCAATCAAATCCAGAATATTTTCTGTGAACATACTAGTTCCTCCTATATGTGCCAATAATTAATATTTATATTGTATCATATTAATCTGGATTCGCAAGTATTACACTGTAAAAAGGACTTGGAGAATCACCTCTTTTGATATTCTCTTATTGTTCAAAGTATCTCATATTTTCTAAAAGATGTTCCTTTTTAGAGGTGGTAAAAAGGCTTACACTTCCTCCAAATTGTTCTGTAATATACTTTAAGACATAAGAGTTGGGGTTCTTCTCATTGTCTAACAGCTGTCTTAACCTTTTCCTGTTGGAATAGGTATCATACTCCACCATATCAATAACGCCATCTTTATTATAGACTCCATAGAGTAAAGGGGTATGAGCCACCAGTGTCAAATCTTTATAGTATTCTATGTATCTTAGCAGGCCGACATCTGCGACCACCTGAGGGGCAAAATCAGCATCTATGACTGGTTGAAGATAACTATACCTTTGCTGAATTGCACAAAAGAATTTGTAGTTGTACTTCTCACATACATTTCTGGCACTCTCAACCCTCCAAGTTCTGAAGTTACTACAACCGATTTCCCGAATCCAACCCTTACTCACCAACTCATTTAAAGCTCCCAAAGTCTCCTCCTGAGGTGTTGCATAATCATCTACATGTAAATAGAGTAAATCAATATAGTCTGTCTTCAGATTGTACAGAGACTTTTCTACTTCTTCATAAATAATACTTCGTCCCAGCCCTTGCATCTGGGTAAAGTCATTACTACCCAATATTTTTGGCATAGCACCTAGTTTGGTAGCAAGCACAATATCTTTTCTCCTCCCACTATAAGATAGCCAGTTGCCAATCGTCTTTTCACTTTCTCCACCGAAAAAGCCGCTCTCCCAGAACACATAGTTATTAGCTGTATCAAAGAAGTTACCACTATTTTCCACATAGGCATCCATTAATTCAAAGGAAGTTCTTTCATCTATTAAAGAGCCAAAATTCATACACCCCAGCCCAAGTACGGTAACCTTTAGATCAGATTTTCCTAGATTCAATTTTTTCATATTTTACAGTCCTTTCATGCAATCTATATTTCCAGTTCCAATATAAGTATAATTTTAACGTATATTGGTCGCAATAAGGCACTTTAATGTGCTATAGTTACAAGAAAGTACCTATGACTGGAGGCTAATTATGGCTCAAATAAATACAGATGATATGGATTGTCCATTATTATTAACACAACGGGTTATCTTTGGCAAATGGAAGCTATCCATCCTATGGTTTCTTAACAAACATGAATCTATGCGGTTTGGCGAACTGAAAAAGGCTTTTGATGATCCCACCCTCACCCAAAAAATGCTGACACAACATCTACGTGAACTTGAAAATGATCTCCTCATTGAACGGAGAGTATATAACGAGGTTCCTCCTCGAGTAGAATACAGTCTTACGGAAATTGGGAATCGGTTCGGCCCTATTATCAACAGTATGGAAAAATGGGGTATAGAATACAAGGAACTTTTGTAATTTTTCTGGTTATAACAAGTTTTTTTCCTATTGCTCATGTGGTAACTATCTCATCTTTTGATTCCTAAAATAAATATATGGCCGGTAGTGAACATAATAATCTGTTCTCTACCGGCCATATTTTTCATTTCTCTCTTATGCAGTCTGTTCAAATTGTGAGTTATAAAGGTTGGCGTAGAATCCGCCTTTTGCCATAAGCTCTTCGTGGTTTCCCTGTTCAATGATATCACCATTGTTCATTACCAGAATCATATCGGCATTCTTAATAGTAGAAAGACGATGGGCTATTATAAAGCTAGTGCGACCTTCCATCAGGTTATCCATAGCCTTTTGGATTCTTTCCTCCGTACGAGTATCTACGGAACTAGTTGCCTCATCCAGAATTAGAATCTTGTCATCTGCAAGGATTGCACGAGCTATTGTTAGTAGCTGCTTCTGTCCTTGAGAGACGTTGCTTGCTTCTTCATTTAATTCCATCTGATATCCACCAGGAAGGGTTTTAATAAAATGATGTGCATGGGCAGCCTTTGCTGCTGCGATTACTTCTTCGTCGGTGGCATCTAGACGTCCATAACGGATATTCTCCATAATGGTTCCTTTAAATAACCAGGTATCCTGTAGTACCATACCAAACATCTTTCTTAATTCACTTCGGTTGAAATCTTTAACATTATGGCCATCTACCAGAATAGCTCCATCCGTAACATCATAGAAACGCATAAGAAGTTTTACCATAGTGGTCTTACCGGCTCCTGTAGGTCCAACGATAGCTACTTTCTGGCCCTGCTTAACCGTACAGCTAAAGTCCTTGATAATGATCTTATCCTCGTTGTATCCGAATTTTACATGGTCAAATACCACATTGCCCTCAAGACCTTCAATGCTGACAGGATTCTCTACTGTAACATCCTCTTCCTCTTCCTCTAAGAATTCAAAGACACGCTCTGCTGCTGCAAGAGTGGACTGGAACATATTACTTACCTGGGCAATCTGGCTGATTGGTTGGGTAAAGCTCTTAACATATTGGATAAAGGCCTGAATATCTCCAAGCTGGATGGTTCCATTAATCATTAGGACAGCCCCGATAACTGCAACTGCCACATAGCCTAAGTTACCAACAAAGCTCATGATTGGCATCATGGTTCCGGATAAGAACTGTGATTTCCATGCAGAATCATATAAGTCTTTATTGACCTTATTAAAGTCCTCTAGTACCTTTTCTTCTCCGTTAAACAATTTCACTACATTGTGTCCACCAAAGACTTCCTCTACCTGACCATTTACATGACCAAGATTCTCCTGTTGAGCTACGAAATGCTTCTGGGAACGTTTCATTATAATTCCCATCAAAACCATAGAGATAGGAAGAATCACAATGGTAATAAGGGTAAGTAATGGGGAGATTGTAAGCATCATGATAGCAATACCAATTAGAGTACAGATGGATGTTACAATCTGGGTTAGAGACTGGTTCAAGCTGGTTCCTAAGGTATCCACATCATTGGTAAAACGGGAAAGAACCTCACCATGTGTCATCTTATCAAAATACTTCATTGGAAGTCGACTGATTTTCTCAGACAACTCCCTTCTCATACGGTAACTGATTTTCTGGGTAACACCGGTTACAATCCATCCCTGAATAAAGGAAAAAACTGCACTGGTTACATAAAGACCAATGAGAAGCATGATAATCTCTCCGATATAGCCAAAATCAATGCCCTCTCCACCACCTAGTTTACTGGCAAAACCTCTAAATATCTCAGTGGTAGCATTACCTAAAATCTTAGGTCCGATAACGGTAAACACGGTACTTCCTATAGCAAATAAAAGGACAAATAGGAATCCTATTTTATATGAACCGATATAATTCATCAGTTTTTTCAAAGTACCTTTTGTGTCTTTGGCTTTTTCACCAGGAGCCATTCCACCCATTCCGTGACCCATGCCACCACGCTTTTTAGATTTAAATTCTCTCTGTGTATCACTCATGATCAGCCACCTCCTTGCCAAGTGCTGAATTCTGTAGGTCTTTTTCTATCTCTGCCTGAGACAGCTGGGATAAGGCAATTTGACGATATACCTCACAATTCTCTAACAGTTCTTTATGAGTTCCCTTGCCTGCAATCTTTCCATCATCTAACACAATAATCTGCTCGGCATGAAGAATTGTACTAACACGCTGAGCCACAATTATCACCGTACTGTCTCCTGTCTCCTGCTTTAGAGCTTTTCTCAAGGTCACATCCGTCTTGTAATCCAAAGCAGAGAAGCTATCGTCAAAGATATAAATCTTTGGTTCCTTAGCTATAGCTCTTGCAATAGAAAGACGTTGTTTCTGCCCACCAGATACATTGGTACCACCTTGGGAAATGGAACTTTCAAAGCCATCCTCTTTTTCTTCAATAAAATCGGTAGCCTGAGCAATTCTTGCTGCCTTCTCCATTAACTCCTTAGATGCTTCTTGATTTCCATAGCGTAGATTGCTGTCAATGGTACCAGAGAATAGAACACCCTTTTGAGGGACAAAGCCAATCAGTTCACGAAGATCATGTTGGGACATATCACGAATGTCCATACCATCTATAGTGATGGAGCCATCTGTTACATCATATAGTCTTGGAATAAGATTCACTAAAGTAGATTTACCACAACCAGTACTTCCAATAATTGCTGTGGTTTTTCCAGGCTCTGCAGTAAAATCTATACCCTGTAGAGCATCTTCATCAGCATTAGGGTATGCAAAATTCACATGATTGAATTTAAGAACCCCTTTGACATTCTCTATTTTCTTAGGTTCCTTAGTATCTGTAATGACGTTTTTCACAGAGAGAACCTCATCGATTCTTTTTATAGCAACAATAGCTCTAGGTAAGAAGATCGAAATCATGGTCATCATTAAGAAGGACATAACAATCATAATCGCATATTGCATAAATGCAAAGATATCTCCAGTTTGTATTACTCCGGAATCTACCCCCTTTGCACCAAACCAGGTAATCAAAAGGGTTACCATATACATAACAAGTGACATCAATGGGAACATAAAGGTCATAGTCCTGCTGGTAAATAAAGCATTTTTAGTTAAATCACTGTTTGCCCCATCAAATCGTTTCTCTTCATGACGTTCTGCAGAAAATGCTCGAATTACTGGTAAACCGGTAAGAATCTCTCTAGTTACCAGATTCAATCGATCCACCAATTTCTGCATCATATTAAATTTTGGCATCGCTACAATTAACAAAATAGCTACAATTGCCAATACAATTGCTACTGCTAATGCAATAATCCAAGACATCTGAGTATCCGTATTAATAACTTTAATCACACCCCCAATGCCGAGGATAGGTGCATATAATACCATTCTAAGTAAAAGCACGGTTAACATCTGTACCTGTTGAATATCATTGGTACATCGGGTAATTAATGAAGCTGTTGAGAATCTGTCTGTCTCCTGATTGGAAAAACTAACCACCTTGTTAAACATCTGCCCTCGCAAATTGAAGCTTAATCCTGATCCTACCCGGGAAGCTATTAAGGTAACCGCTAGGGCAATTGCCATGGCAAGTAAAGATACCGCAAGCATTTTTAATGCTGCTATAATCAGATAATGCATCTGTATTCCATCCACATCAATTCCAGCTCGCTCATAAATACCTTCTTCGTATTTAATTGCCATAGTGTCCAGACTATCTTCCATTTTAGATACCATATCTGTCACCTGAGAAGTTGCCTGTATTTTCGCTACCTCTGGGAGCATAGCCAGAATCTCAAAGAAGTTAAGATCTTTTATGGCTGCCTGTTGTTCTTTTGGAGCCTGCTGTAACATATATGTTTTTGACATATCTGCCATGGTAAATTCTTTACCATCTTTATCCTTCTGCGTACTGGTATAAAAATAGATCGTTGCTAATGGCTTTCTCAATGTCTGCCCTAGCTTCTCCATATCAGCATTTTCTTTACGGATATAGATAGAACCTTCTTTAATTCCTTTGTAATCCTTTGCAATCCCCTCTAGTTCTTGCTTGCTTAAAGTAGAGGTATCTTTAAAATCATAGTTACTTAACACATACTCCTGATCCTTCTCATCAAGAAATAGCAATATCTGATTCATATCCTTCTCCGTTACTGCTTCTGGAGATAGTTCAGTAATTCCTTTTTGGGCGATTCCAACATTAATAATATCTGAGGTATAAGCTGGTAGTGACAGATCACACCATGCTTGAATAACCAGCAGAACGATAATGCCCATCATTGCTAAATTAAATGGTTTTAAATGTTTTAAATATTTACCCATGTTCTCCTCCTAACTGTCTTAATAATCTAGTCTGTGTTATTATTCTCGTCTCTGTTACATTTTTTACAGGATAAATCTGCTACTACCTCATAGAGCCGGTCCATCAACCGCAGCAGTTCTTCTGTATCCTCCGGTCCTAATTCTAACAGGATTTGATTCATATAGTCATTTACATGTCCTGTCATTTCCTCATTAATTCTCTTCCCTTTCTCTGTTAACCTGACATATACGGTCCTTCTATCCGTTTTTGAAGGAATACGGATGATACAGTTCTTCTCTTCTAATGTCCTTAGAATTCGTGAAGTGGCTGGCTTAGAATGTAACATTAATTTACTTAATTTTGAAATTGGAACACCAGGTAACTTAACCTGTGCTCTTTCCTGCTTCTCAATTTCTCCATGAATAATACCTAACATTTTACATTCACTCTGGGGACACTCTGTCACATCTATCACCTGATGATGTATTAGTTTATTAAACCGAAACAATTTTTCCATAAATAGCCGGGTTTCCTTTGACTGTATCATGTTTTCCTCCCTTCCTTTTGCAAATAAATGGATCCTTTCACTTTATCATTACACTCTATTACATTTTAGTTAACAGTGTTAACCTTTAACTTAGTTAACAATATTCTATTATATTCTTTACTTCTATAAAGTCAACTACTAATCTTATTGTTTATTATTTTTTTATGATTCATACATTACCATTTTATAGTTTGTTACTTGTCTTGTTCTACGAAAATAATATGATATAATAAGTAATATCTTAGAACAAACAGAGAAAGGATAATAACTATGAAGCAAATTACAAGCTTTACTATAGACCATATGCACTTACTACCGGGGATTTATGTATCAAGAAAGGATAACGTAGGTGAAAATACCATTACAACTTTTGATTTACGCATGACAAGGCCAAATTATGAACCTGTTATGAATACAGCAGAGATGCATGCCATTGAACATCTGGCCGCTACCTTTCTCCGTAATCATATAGATTTTGGAAATAAGATTATTTATTTTGGGCCAATGGGATGCCGGACTGGTTTCTACCTACTTTTGGCGGGAGATTATGAATCTAAGGATATTAGATCTCTTATGGTAGAGTTATTTGAATTTATCAGAGATTTTCACGATGAAGTACCTGGTGCTTCTAAAGAAGGCTGTGGGAATTATTTGGATATGAACCTTCCAATGGCAAACTATCTGGCGAAGAAATATTTGGACAATGTGTTATACAATATTACAGAAGAACATCTAGTTTATCCAGAATAAAATAGTGGCAGTCTTGACAATATAGTCAAGACTGCCACCTTTTTTAAGAATATGTAATATCAAATTTTGTTTTTTGAAACAACTATACATAATTTCTTTCCAGAGATAACCTTTGACTTAGATATTTCGCTCAGAAGTTCTATGAACTCTTTCTTCCCAGTATTCTTATCTCTGAGATAAGTCATTTTGTGTTGTATGAATGGGTGGTCAAAAACAAAAATGTTGTTCATTAGTATTACTCCTTAGTGATTTAATATTTCTATTATGTAGAATAATTTTATGTATATTTTTACAGGATAACTTTATTATTATAAGAGCTCTAACTTGACTTTCTTATTTTAAAAAAGCAATTTCGTAATTCAAGATAATATCTATTAAACGTGTTATACCTAGTAATGCCAAACACTTTTATAAGAAATCACATAAGAATTAAGAAATTGCCTTTTGGTCTAAATTTGTTTTATAAATTTTCATATACTCCGCGTTGATTTATTGCATTGTATCAATCATGCTAACGTAACCTAAACTTATCGTATTTAATATGATTTTCTGTATTCGGTTTATATACTTCTTCTTTGCCGATAATATTAGAGAAAGCCTTTTCATACGTTTTATATATCCCAAGGGTTACTATTGCTGACGTAGTAGCTTCTAAGAACATAGCTTAAATGTTCTCGTATTTTATAACTTTTTATTTCTTTCTCTGATTAACCATCTGCATCACCATTTGTACCTTCTGTTGTTCCTCAGGCGACAGATTCGCCGAGATACGCTTTACCAGCAAATTGGTTTCATCAGGTGTAAAGCTAAGCCCCTGCTTGCTTAACTGATTGTTGGCGTTCATTAGGGCGCTAAAACCCTGATTCATATTTTTCCCTTCTACCTCATTTAACAGTTTCACCAGAACCATCTTTTTTCTTGGATCCATCTTTTTTACTATAGGATCTTCTAACCAGCTGTTATCCATAGGCATTCCTCTCCTTTACACCTGTTGGGTTGCATCTTTCTCCTGACTGGAAGAATGATTCCCATCCATTGACATAGAATTCATAACCATATTAAACATCTCAAAGGTTGAACGTTGTTCTGGACTTAACTGTGTCATTAAAAAGTCCATAAACCCTTTCTTATTATCTCCACTGTTTTTTTTGTTTTTATCCATCTCCGCTGTCTGTAAAATGTTTTGATTATAGGACTGATAAGCATTAAATATTTTCCTAGCTTTTATAAAATTCAACATATTATCAATCATTTCAACTTCTCCAGGAAGACATGCACTGCGAATACTGGTTAACAGCAACTCCGGATCCTTTGGCTCATTGTTCAGACCCATGGCTAAAAGCTCACCAGGGGCATTCATGTCTTGAAAAGTGTTCATCAAATCATTAGCCTTTAGAATTACATTCATTCCACCTTGTGCCTGCGGTCCTACATAAGGTAAGGCAGCTTTAAAAATATTAATTGTATGTTCGTCTACAAATTGATTTCGACTCATTATATCACCCACTTGTCATTTATACATTTATATTCAGTTTTGCATGAATTATTCAATATACCTTTGAAAAAAAATATGTTATACTAATTTGAAATTTATCATGACTACATAAGGAGAAACCTATGAGCACAAAGAAGAAGGCTTTTCGAGCCGCATTTCCGCACACTTTTCCCGTTTTAACTGGTTTTGCAATACTTGGCATAGCGTATGGCATATTAATGAATTCCAAAGGTTATGGAGTTCTCTGGTGCTTTCTTATGAGTGCAATTGCTTTTTGTGGCAGTATGCAGTTTGTTGCCATTACGCTACTGACTACCGTATTTCATCCGATAGCAGCATTTTTTTTAAGTCTTATGGTAAATGCCCGACATTTATTTTACGGCATATCCCTACTTTCTAAATACAAAGGCACTGGGAAAATAAAGGGCATACTTATCTACTTGATGTGTGACGAAACATTCTCTATTACCAGTACCATAAAGGTACCTGAGGATGTTGATAAAAAGTGGTTCTATCTGTTTATTTCCCTATTTGACTATTCTTACTGGGTAATTGCCTCTGTAATTGGCGGATTAATTGGGAATATGATCCATTTTCAAACAAAGGGTCTAGACTTTGTCCTAACCGCCCTCTTCTTAGTTAATTTTTTAAATCAGTGGAAGGATCGTTCCAACCGATTTTCTGCACTTCTTGGTGTTGGTATCTCCACAAT
>JAEYPA010000019.1 GCA_023411225.1 Bacillota bacterium | reverse complement strand
ATTAATAACTGAAAATCGCTTAAATGCCTGATTTTATTATGTTTAGTTCACTATACATTCGTACAGTTTAATTGAAGTATCGCCTTGCCAAGGCGAGGGTCGCGGGTTCGAATCCCGTCTCGCGCTTGATAAAAATAAGAGGGTATCCAAAAAAGATGGATACCCTCTTATTTTTTCGAGTCCAATCCTGGCCTAGAAGTTCGAATGTCTCCGCTTCGGACTATGAAAATAGTTTCTATTTCAAAGTAACTTTCATGACAATTGGATTATGATCAGTATGTTCAAAAGCAAGATTCATCGTGGTCATATTGTCAATCTGCAAATTAGAAGATACGATGAAACCATCAATCATATAATACTGAAACGTTTCTGCGTCATTTCCTAATAATGGTTTATCCATAGATCGACATGTAGGTACTTGATTATCCATAACAAACTGTAGGCTGTCTTCAAACTCATTTACATCTAGTTTTCCTGGCTGCCAAACCTCATTGGAAGTCAATGGATACATACTGGTATCCACATTGCTAAAGGCCTGATTAAAATCACCACCAGCAATCACATAATTACCTGCATTTACTTCCTGTTGCAAGAATTTTCGTAATTCCTCCGTCTGAGCTGCCTTTCCTTCACCATCATCAAAAGCTTCCAAATGTAAATTCACAAGAACCAACTCGTTGTCACTGCCTTTCACTGGAATGCGGCTAACTAATAGACAGCGTTTTAAATTAGCTAGACGTACAGGATAGCTAAATGGACATGGTAGAGCAACTCTCTTTGCCTCTGAAACCTCATATTTAGAAAAGGTCGTAATTCCACTATCTACCTTGCCAATGGTTGGTAATGGATAAGGAACATATGCCACTCGGAAGTTGGCTGCAAAGGATGAGTTGTATCCAGTGATACCTTCCATAATGGTTTGCTGCTCATTTAACTTGTAAGAACGTTTGGAATTTATGTCCACCTCTTGAAGAAATAGGATGTCTGGCTGGATTGTAGTAATCTCATTTATAAGTCCTTGTACATTATTCATCAGTTGTTCCTTACTGGAGGACTGTACGTTAGAGCCACCATCCATAAAGAAATCTGCATAATTACCTAAATCACCATATCCAACATTCCAACTCATTATTGTAAAAGAATCTCCTTTTGCCATCTGCTTGGACGACTCTCCTTCTACCTCTAATGCAAGGGTATCCTTTGGCTTGTACTCTGTGACGGTCAGGTAAATGATCAAGCCTATGACAGCCAAGATACAGATGGCCAGAATAATGCCAATCCCAGTTATTACTCGCTTTACAAGCTTCTTTCCTTTAAATTTTCTCATATTACCTCCTTTTACCCATTTACCTAATGGATGTTCCAAAATCATAAGCATCCTTTAATGCCTTATTTCCTATAATATCGCCTCTGTCTTTTACACCTCTTCCTAAGACCTTACCTAGATCCTGTAATTTAAAATATTTAAGGCTCAGTCTATATTGCATTAATATGGAATCAAATAACTCAGGTAAAGTGTCTGCCCCAACTAATAAAAGTCCCATCTTTTTTATTGGAAAATGATTTCTTTTAGGTGTGTGCAAACGATCTATCACAGCCTTTAACTGCGCACTGATTCCGTAAAAATACACAGGGGAAGCAAGGATCAACACATCTGCATTGGCTAACTGTTCATATATTCTGGGCATATCATCTTTTTGAAAGCACTGTCCTTCTTCTCTATGAAAGCAGGAATTACATCCAGTACATGGATTTACCTGATAATCTGCAACAGATAGAACCTCCACCGTATTATTCTGTTTTGCCCCATCTACAAAGGCCTGTGTCAAAAGTTCGGTGTTACCACCCTTTCTCACGCTTCCAACTAACACTACTATATTACTCATTATTCTGACATCCCTTTCCCTTCCCCACATTTTATCAATTTTGTAATTCATTCTTAACTCGATTGAGCTACTCGGGGCATGGAGTAATTATGAACTAGATTCCTTTATTTGTCCATATCTGATTGCCTTTTGAAAGAGGATTATGTATTCTATAGATAGAATATAAAGAAATATAAAGGGCGATAGACTATGCGTAATGAACTGAATGAAAGTATTGAGCAGACCAAGAAAGGTTTTGAGGAAAGCTTTGCAACAGAAACCTTTTATAATAAACAGACCCAGGATAAGGAACATCTTAATGTCATTGGTCTGGATATTGTTGAACAGGCGCTTATTAAAAATCGTGAGAAAGTGGTAGAGGATGGACACATTAAGTTTTATACATAACAAGAATGGAAGACAATCGGAGAGTTAGCAGCCTTCGAACTGGTAAACAGTTTTGAAACCTATATTCGCTTTCCTAAGAAGAAGGAGATAGCTTTAGAGTTAGATGATATTTTAAATAGGTTTGATACGGATGTAATAAAAGGGTATGAGCTTCAGATAGTAAATGATGAAATCCGGGTAACGGAGAGAGTGAATAATCTTACTTTTCAAAAATCAGAGATGGAGTCGATTCGACAAACAGAATCAAACGAATCATAGTATGAAAGAATATTGAGGAAATGTTATGGATACTAGAAATATATTAAAAACTTATTTTGGTTATGATTCTTTCAGAGAAGGACAGGAGGGTATTATAAACGCAATACTTATGGGCCGGGATGCCTTGGTTATTATGCCGACAGGTGCAGGTAAATCGATTTGCTATCAGGTGCCGGCATTGTTGCTTCCTGGAATCACCATTGTGATTTCTCCACTTATTTCTCTGATGCAGGATCAGGTAAAGGCTTTGAATGAAGCAGGAATACATGCAGCGTTCATCAATTCATCCTTATCTGAGGCGCAGATTCGTAAAGCACTGGATATGGCAGCAGACAATTTATTTAAGATTATCTACGTGGCTCCAGAACGATTGGAAAGCTGGGAGTTTGTACAGTTTGCAGAGAAAGTTAATATCTCTATGGTTACCGTAGATGATGAGCGCGTTATAATAAGGACAAAGTTAGAGAAACCCAGTAAAATCAAGGGGGTAGCACTAATTTAGTCCTTATTTTTATACCATTTTATCGGTAGATAAGGCAGCGCTGACAAATCAAACCGAAATCCAAACATTGCATCAACAATTCAGGAGTCATGACCTGAGTGTGTTTCGTGCATCCAAGTGAGGTGACAATTTAATAGATTTTATTTTGGTAGGACTAAATTAGCATTTATCACGGAGATATTCCGTTTGGCTGATATAGTCC
>JAEYPA010000008.1 GCA_023411225.1 Bacillota bacterium | reverse complement strand
TAGGAGCATTCCTGTTAAGTAACAAATTACGGGTTTGCAAAAAATGAGTGTCACCCATAGAATAATGATTGTTAACTGGCAGGTTAATAAAATCATCGTTCAAAAGGAGACACCCACATATGAATTGTAAACAAAATGAGAAAATCAAGCAAGTAAAAGAATCAACTTTGGTAGTTGGAATTGATATCGGAAGCACTACACAGTATGCCAGAGCTTTTGACTGGCGAGGCATCGAACTTGGGAAGGTCTTTAAATTTAGCAACAGTCGAGAAGGTTTTGAGAACTTCAAAAACTGGATGCAGTGGTTACAGGACAAGTACAAGAAGTCAGATGTGATTGTAGGTATCGAACCAACAGGTCATTACTGGTTTGATCTTGGCGCTTATCTTGAGGATGAGAGCATCCTCCTGGTTATGGTTAACCCTTATGCGGTAAAGCAGACCAAGGAACTGGATGATAACAGCCAAAGTAAGAATGATAACAAGGATCCTAAGGTAATCGCAAAGCTGGTTATTGAAGGACGATACTCTGCGTCATATACACCGGATGGTGTGTATGCTGATTTAAGAATTATGGTGGCCAATCGAAAGAGAGTAATCAGGGAACTTACCCAGATCAAAAACAGATTTGCCAGATGGTTCGCCATATATTTCCCTGAATATACAGATGTGTTTGGGGATTATGAAGCACAAAGCAGCATGTTGCTCTTAAAGGTGGCATGCACTCCGGAAGCAATCCTTTCACTTGGAGTTGAGAAAATCAATCAAATCTGGCGTAATGCGAAGCTCAGAGCTGTTGGAATGAAAAGGGCAACGACCCTGTGTGAAACAGCAAAGCGTAGTATTGGCTTAAAGAAAGGCTCTTCAGCTGCTGAGTATGAAATGAAGTTACTGCTTCAGGATTATGAGTACAAGATGGCACAGCTTGAATCCATTATGGATGAGATAGAAAGTTTGTGTAAAGAGATACCCGAAAGCGAGCAGATGCTTGCCATCAAAGGTATAGGAATAATCACGGTTGCCGGATTTCTGGCGGAGGTTGGTGATGTGAGGCGTTTCGAATCACCAAGACAGATACAAAAGCTTGCAGGACTCTCCTTACGGGAGAATAGTTCGGGAAAGCATAAGGGACAGACGACCATAAGTAAACGAGGTCGAAGTAAGCTACGAGCTGTACTGTTCAATGCTGCGATTCCGTTAGTGGCTAAAAACCCGGAGTTCCATGCGTTGCATGAGTATTACACCACCAGAGCGAATAATCCGCTGAAAAAGAAGCAATCAGTGATAGCGATCAGCTGTAAGCTGATACGAATTTTCTACGCGATATTAACTAAAGGTGTACCCTATGATGCTCAGAAGATGATGTCTGATATTCATAGACAGCCGGCAGTAGCGTAAGAAAGAAAACTGTAGAATTCAGGAAGACGTCCACCGCAAGGTGCTGAAGGAAACAGAGCAATAGAAGTAACATAGAGAGCCGTAGTCAGATTTTTCACCATCAGAGCATAGACTCAGCCTAGGAGCATCATGACGCCCCTTTATGGATAAGCAGAACGAAGGAATTAAGGACCCTGCAGTACAGGTGATCCCGTATGATATGGGAGGTTTGTCTGCCATAAGGATTTGGGGAATGGAAAGGCCAATCATAGTAAAACAAGACGACGTCTTGTTAAGTGTACCCTAAATCACTGTATATCCAGAATTTGAGGCCAAGGGGAATGGCATCGACTAAGAGAGCTTTACTATGAAAAGTTAAAAAAGTGAGAAAAAGCGAGTTAACAAGAGAAAAATAAAGATTATTATGGGAGGCGATTGAATATGGAACGAAATAGTAAAGAAGATTGCATTGCTGACCTGTCCAGTGAATCTATTATGGAGGTGGATCAGGAAATCATCAATCGTATTCATGAAAAGACAATGAGAAAAGCAGGATTTTTACCAATAAAGACAGATACAGGCAGGAAGCCTCATGGGAAAGTGTTAAGTCGCAAGCTTGTAGGAATTGCAGCCATGGTTGCCATTGTAGTGGGGGTAGTGCTTTATAATAATGAGAGTATCGTAAATGCTTTTCATCAGGTTGTTACCTATATACAAGGATATGGGATGGTAGAGAAAAGAGGACCGGGTTATTATAATCCAGATAATACTGTGGATCTCTCAAAATGCGACTATTTTTTTACCTACACTCCAGATGAACTGTGTGTAGATAATGGAAAATGTCAGATACTAGTGACCAACTCTTATGTCATTGGCGATACCCTTACCTTGTCATGGATGATTACAGGAATGGAAAAATCCTATGAGATAGAGGGAGAGCCTAAGATTGCTTTATATGCCAATGATAAGGAATGTGAACGTACGGCTCAAAAGATTACAGCCAAAAAGAATGAAGGCAATCATATCGCACTGAATGGGACATATGAGTATAAACTATCAGATGTAACCATTAGTCCAGATACGAATTATAAGATGGAATATGAAGAACTAAATGTAAAGTATCAATTGGAAAAATGTATGCATGCCAACTCTTATGGCGAAATCGTCTCCCATAACGGTATCGGCTATACGACAGAATCCTTTTTGGAAAATGGAGTGCTGACGGTTTATATGTACAATGTGAACCAATCACCATTACCATATGGACTTAAAGACGCAGACCCTTGTACTTCTTATAAGGATGTTTATTTAGAGACAGACCAAGGAAGAATCTATGCCAGTGGAGGGAAAAAGTATACTTTCTACGGGAAACCTGATGAAGATGACGAAAAAGATATGAGAAAAGCACCTTACTATACCTTCAATATTCCGGAGGGTATGAAAAAAGCAAACTTGGTGGTTCCGTACATCACTTGTGAACCAATGGTGAATAATCAATTTACCATACCTTATCTGAAAGAAGGGGAAAGCCTTACCCTAGATAAAGACATAAATTTGGGCCTAGCTCATATCAAATTGGATAAAGTAGAGATAAGTAAAGAGGACACCTTAACCTTATACTTTACACCGAATGAAAGTGAAAAGAGAAAGATAGTTAACGATGTTTTTATGCATATTGATTATTTAAATGAAGGTGACTCTTATACATGTGGTCAATCAAGGGATAATGTTGTGGATGAGGATAGAGCTCCTAATCAGTTAGGTGATAAGGATAGATTTATATTTGATGCGACATTAAACCAAGAGCTCATAGAGTATGCCAAAGAAAATGGATACCCGATGGTGATTGATTATGCTGATATGTGTCTGGATGATGATTACGTTTTTAATTTAGAATTCGATAAGAAGAAATAATTTGTCTTAGAACTATTTCTGCTAGCTGTATCATTATATGATATAATTTATGGAAGAAAAGCGAAATGGAGATGGTTTAATGGCAACCTGGAATCCATGGCATGGATGCAAGAAAATTAGCCCAGGCTGTTATCACTGCTATGTTTACCGGCGTGATGAAGAGTTTGGGAAAGATAGCAGTATCGTCACTAAAACAGCCAACTTTGAACTGCCAATAAAGAGAAGTCGTAACAATGAATATAAGCTACAGTCAGACAAAGAACCGGTCTATACTTGTTTGACTTCTGATTTTTTCATCGAGGAAGCCGACCAATGGAGAACGGAGGCTTGGCAGATGATACGATGTCGTAGGGATCTTAACTTTGTTATTATTACAAAACGAATTGATCGCTTCATGGAGTGTATACCAAAGGATTGGGGGGATGGATATGATAATGTCAGTATTATGTGTACCTGTGAAGATCAGAAAAGAGCTGATTATAGGTTGCCCATCTTTCTTGAGGCTCCGATAAAACATAAGACGATTATTCATGAACCAATGTTGGAGGCGATTAACATTGAGCAATATCTGCAGTCAGGACAGATTGAGTTGGTGTCCTGTGGCGGCGAATCTGGAGAAAATGCTAGGGTTTGCGACTATGCCTGGATTCTTCAAACCATGGAACAGTGTGTAAAATATAATGTGCCCTTTTATTTTAAACAGACTGGCGCCAATTTTAAAAAAGGAAATAAGATATATCAGATTAAGCGGAAAGATCAGATGATTCAGGCAAGAAAAGCAGGAATCAATTACGATGGGAAACATGAGAGATAGTACATGAAAAAGCCCTTCCTGGGGATGCAGGAAGGGCTTTAAAAAAGGGGAGGATAAGTATTTGTACCATTTCATGTAAATAATGGAAGAAATATATTATTTTAGCTTTTAGAAGTAGATAACGCGGCAAAAGGGAGAATATATGAAATATATATTCTCTTCGAAGCAGTACATACAAAAATTTTTAAATCTATATCCATTATTATTAAAATTGGTTTTATATGTTTGTAATCAACTATACTATATTTGTGGGCATTTTACTTCAATAATGATAAATACCATCTTTTAAAATCGGCTATAGTGATATAGCGAGTAGCTACTCCTTTTAATGGTAATGAATAATTTTTTCCTTGAATTGTTTTGTAAATATTTCTTGAAGGATCTTTTATACAAAATAGACAGTCAGATATTTGTATACGATGCCCAGCATATAAAAACCATTTTCCAGCGGATTTGCCGACTCTACTTACTATGATGTCTCCTTTTTCTGCATATACGCCTTTTGAGTTTTCTATAAGAGTATATCTGGTTGATGGTTGCCAGTGTAAATCATTTTTTGCGGTATGAAGAATAGGTGTACCAGAACTATTAAACGAACTACTTGAAAGATTACCTCGTTTAATATCTAGTTGTATATTTTCATATTCATTAGTGTCAAAATCATCCTTTTCCCAACACCCCGCTTTTATTCGTGAAGGGCTTATATTATATAATTTTGATATATTACCATAGGAAGTAACAGTATAGTATTGTGTATACCTTTTTTTTTGGAAGCCTTTTTTTATTATTAAAGCATAACTGTTTATATTAGAAGTACCAAATGTGCTTAGAGGTAATTTTATTATTTTTTGGATATAATAATTATTTCCTAAATACTTACGTATTTTTCTATGAGTAACTGCATTTACGAAAGTACTTGGCATAATAATTAAAAGAGTTCCATCATCATTAAGTAATGAAAGATTTGCTGCCAGCATTTCTATCTCTAATCGTGAAGTAGTATATTTTGAAGGCAGTAGTTTATATAGTTCTGGATATTCACATCTCTTTTCTAAATGATCAAAAGGTGGATTTGCTACAACAAGAGAATATTCATTATTATGTTCAATAGCATATTTTCGTCCATCCATTTTTATGCAGTCTATATTTGTTAAGTGATGCTCTTTAATATCAATGCCTATTAGTCTAGCTTTTTTCCATTTTTTATTTGCTTCATGTAAAAGATTCCCGCTTCCGCAACAAATATCAATGATTTTTTCTGGAGCATTTATTTTTATTTGTTCAATTAATAGTGAAGCAATATGGGGGGGAGTATAGAATTTGCTATAGTCCAATATAATACTCCTTTCTGATTCCTATGTATTTAAAAACCCAGATAGATGATAAATGGTTATTTTTGAAATCCCTTGAGTTCTATGAGGACTCTCTGTTACATAGTCATAAATTATCCTTGTGTTATGATGTTTGCATGCAAATATAGCGCATGCCATCGAATGTGGTCGTGTGCCAAGAGGGGCAAGAACTACTTTTTCATCTTCAGATATATTTTTACTTAATAATTGATAAGCCTCAAATACACTTTCAGAATAACACTTTCGTATGGCAAAATCCATATTTTCGCTTTGTAAAGTATCCATACTATTCCACATCGTAACGTTATACCATTGTGGTTCTCCAGATGGAAAGGCAACAAAAGGTAAAAATTTATTAATATTATGTACAGATTCTAATATGCTTTTTAAACGTATGCCTTCAAAACCTAAAAATGAACATAGAGTTTGTTGCTCGCACTCTCGTTTTGAAAAACCAGGAACAGAGTTTACGGCATTTACTTGATTACAGAGTGAAAACCCTATATTTCCTGTTTGGTTGCAATATTTGTATGGACGAATATAAGATGCAAATAAGGTTTTGGGTATAGTGGATGTCAATAGTTGCTTTGTTAAAAACATGATTAATACATGATCTAGGCTTGACATATCAAGAAGTACGTTTTTTTCATTCAAACAAAAGGAGCGTAATACTATTGGTAGTCTGTAACACAAATCTATTATTTTGTTGGATGTGGAGCCCATATTATTAATATAATTTAAATATACATTTCCATCATGAATTCTATATAGCATTAAAATTGCTTTCCTTTTTTCTGTCCAACGATTAAAAAAGAAATTACTTCTTTCATCATCATTAGGTTTCCCTACAATCAATAAATCAATATTATCAGATAAATAATCCTCAATATCTTCATATGAATATTCTTCTTGTATCATAATTGGCCTCCTTGATCAAAATCAAAAATTGTCATTTGATGAGACGTATTATTATTTGTGATTGGTTCTTCAATTGGTATTCTGAAATATTTTCTAAACCCCTTTTTTGCTTCGTCTTCTTGCCCACTCAATAATTTGTTTAAGATATCAACATCAATTTGAATTTTCCTTTGATTTCGATAGGATATACCGAAGTATGGAACGTATATTTTGTTTAAATAATAATCTACAGTTTCGGGTGATAATTTGGATTGCTTACGTTTAGTAGGTTCACCTTCCTGCAAAACATTCCACATAACGGCTGAAGATATAATTTGTCGTGAATTATCAGGTAATGATAAATCTTTTGTATTAAAGTGATTTGGTTCAGGTTCACCTAATGTATTATTTTTGGATGTATGTAATTTATAAAATATTTGTCCCAAATATTGCACAAAAAGTCTTAACTCATTACCATAAGGTTCATAACCTGCAATATCTAAAATTTTGTATTCACTGACATATCGAGCAGCCTCTGACTGCATAGTTGGGGCAATCATAGAATCCCAGTTGTATCCATCTAAAAACGCTAAACGAAATACCTGTTCACATAACTCAAGAAAATATCTTACTATATTTGAGGAAAGAGATGCAAATACGTCAAAACCATAATATAATTTATCTCTTTTGAAATCTTTACATAGTAAAAACACTATACCTAATTTCCTATTATGCATCCAGTCATTATATTTTTGGCTATTAGAGATATATTCATCATATAATCGTTGAATAGATGGAGTATATGCTGTTTTTCTACATAAAAGAGCATAATGCAATCTCGAATTTAGTAAAGGAGCTTCTTTACCTAAAACCTGGTTATACGTTGCAATTTGTTCTTTTGATAATCCTTGCTCTTTACCCATGGATTCAATTAGTTCTTTCAAATCATCTAAGTATTGAATTTTGCTAGAAGTCTTTTGTATTTGTTTAAGTTCATATTCGATTGAATATGTTCCTAGGTAATACTCAATATCTTCTGAAGCCGTAGACGGTATTTTGTTTTGTTCTTTTCCTAATGCAATTCTTTTTTGACAAATTTTTTTTAATATATCTAGATATGAACTCGAATCAATGCCTAAAGTTAATGACTCATAATCATGAGGTGCTTCAATCGTCTCTGTATTAGAAATTGTTTCATTCGTTTTCATTCCATGAGGTCGTAAACCTATATTGAATACTACTGGTAAAGAACTATGTTTTATGAGGGTATTAACAATTCTTTGCTGGTATTCTTGTAGTGTTTCATATTCATCAATAAATATTTTAAATAAAAGATCTTTTTGTAATAAGTGATTAAATGTGTTACATATATCGTTAATTATCCTATGTGCATTTACCCATCTCAAACTAGTATTACTTTTGTCATCAATTCCATTTATTTTATCCTCAATTATATCTAGATAGGACTCTGTTTCAGCACGAAAACTACACAAATCATGTATAGTTCTACTTGAATTGAATTTTTTGGAAAAAGTTTCACAAAACTTTTCAGATTCAGTTTTACTAATAGTAATTTTATTATTTAGGCAAATCAATAAATCCAAAACATCTTGTAATATACAAATGGATAAATATGTTTCAAAAACTGGATTCCACTGCTTTTCTTCTCGGTTACACATAGAGGATACAAAAGTGGTATCAACTCTATAATATATACCAATAAAGTCATAGTCTTCAAAAAGAGCTGTAATAGGTTTTTTATCTTTTTCAATCTGTGAATATCTTTGCCGCCATGAATTGCATTGAAAAAACATAGTTTTTCCACTACCTCTTCCACCTTGAACAACCAGTGGTTTCCCAGTTTCGTCAAGCCCAGGAAATGGAACATAGTATTTCCATAAGTCTGTCATTTGCTCAGCACGATTTGCTCTAAAAGGATTGTATTGATTAATCATTAGAATTTTTCCTCCTCATTAAAAGATGCCAGTCAGAGTTTTCCTTCCAAAAGATAGGAAGTGACCAATCAGGAATAGTCTGATGCATAATAAAGGCAAAGTCAAGTTGCTTGTAACCATATAAAGGAATGCCAATATTATTTGTCAATTCCATAAATAAAGACAAAGCCTTCTCCTTTTCATCTGAATTTATCCATATATATGAATTATTACTAAACACTTTTTGCTTATCACTAAGGTTTCGAACACATGTTATGTTGAGTTGTGGATAATTTTTTGTTAGTGCTTGTACACTTTTTTCGTATCCAAATAAGGTCAGATAATTCGCTTGAATACCATTATTTTGACAAAAATCACTCAACAATATATCATGACCATTATCACTAATTGTTGTAAAATCCCAGAAATCACTAAGCTGATCTCCACTGCCTACACAGTCATCAACAACTACAATACGAGAGAAATGATTTAATTCTACACTAGATGGTAAATTATCTAAAAATAACGACTGAGAAGGTGAAATGAGACCTTGTTGTACAAGTAACCTGGAAACATAATTACCACTTTCATGTGGAGAATTACTGTCTAGTAAGGGGATAAAACAAGTCTTTTTTAGCTCTTCATTTCGTAGGTTTAATAGGGCATGTTGACTAAGAGCAAATTTATTTTCTATTTGCTTTTTTAATACTACGTCATAAACTAAACAGTTA
>JAEYPA010000177.1 GCA_023411225.1 Bacillota bacterium | reverse complement strand
CTACATTCAATACAATTCCACCAAACTTATAATATTGTATAAATATAGGCTCCCAGAAGAATTGAAATAATTGCTAATACTCTTACAACAAGTTTAGATTTTCGCATTCCATACATCGAAACCCCTTGCGGAGTTGAAAAAGGAAATATAAAGCAGGTAACTCCTAATCCAACCATGCCAATAACAACAAGATTGTCATTTCTATTACTAAAAGCAGGTATTAACAACAGAACTATTGATACAGCTATCATCATATAAAAAACCACTTTCCATTTATTGCAATATGCTAAAAATCTTTCACCTTTCTCTTTACATTCATTAGAACAATATTGATCTAATGAATCTATTTTTTTGTTACAATACATACATTTATTACTCATAATTTTCTCCCCCAATTGCAACTCTATATTCTATAACACGTAACTGTTGTAATTATTTCTTTTTAGAGCCTAATAATAGGCTCCCTTCTAATAAGAATTCATATCTGATTCTTACCAAATGGAAGCCTTTAATTATCATTACAAAATAAACTTCATACCCAATTTAAGCTCTTATACACTAATTATTTTACTATTATTGTGCAACTAGCTTTCTTTCCACATGATATCTTTGCTGTAATTACTACTTTCCCCTTCTTCCGAGCAGTAATCTTTCCCTTTGAATTCACTGTTGCCACTTTTGAATTTGATGATGTATATACAACTTTGTCTGTCGACTTAGTTGGACCCAAAGTAGCTTTTAACTGATAGGATTTACCCTTTTTTAAAGTCATATTGCTAACATTAAGCCGTATCTTTGTAGCAGATACCTTATCCTTTATATTTTTATCTAACGTAGGTGTTACAGATGCCACATACCAGCATCGACTCAAATTATTTATTTTATTGCTCTGACTAGATCCTTTTATAGAAGACCTAGACAATGGAATACGTCCTTTAGGCGTTCCAGGAGCAGGATCTGCACAATAAAAAGTATCTGATTTTGCATCATAATCTGTTAGTAAAATTGCATGATATTGCCCTCGTTTTCCATTATTATAGGCAACTACACCTTGTGGATATTTTTTCAGTAGTGCAATATATTCTTTTTTCCTATTCGAATTAATAGTCTTATGCCGTACTTTAACACTAGCATATGTAAAATTAGTAGCTATCCCGGATCTTCCCCAGACTTTCTTTCTCATACTAGACTCTGTAACAGATGACCAGGAGGATTTCTTCGCAGCCAGTAAGGTTCTTCGAACAAGCATAGCATTTGAAACTAATGTGCATGTATAATTTGTTTTCTGTTTTAAAAATACAGAAGATTTATTAATATCATTGAAAGTAGCTGCCTCTACTACAGGAGTATTTATACTGGTAGTAAAAAATAATACAAAAGCTAACAAAATAATAACAAATGACCGTTTACTCCTCTTCATTATTCCCTCCTACTATTACATGTTAATTAAGCATTCTTTTCTAATCTTACTTATTATACGTCCCTTGTACCCTTCTGCTAGGTTATTATTACGATTATATTACATTCATATTACAATTTTACTACGAATTCAAATACAATTCCACTATTTATTTTAAATATTTTTAATAAATCATCGACTAAAAGTGCTCATATTTCCAAAATAAAGAAGCCATTACTCCATAACTAACATCACTATTACGGAGCAACAGCCTCTTAAATTTCAAAACTTTTCTATGTTTATCAAGGATCTTGAATACAGGAGAACACTAATGTTATATTTAATGGCCAATGACATCTTCCTTAAATGTACAAATTAATATTCTTGTATAGGATGCTTCTTGTCCTTCTTAAATATAACCAATTTACTAAACGTATAATTGGATACACCTGAAATAATACATACTGCTATTTTGGCAAGGGCTCCTTTTACTCCAAAGAATGACTGATTCAACCCAACAGAAATAAGAAACTCTAGGCCATATATCTCTATCACTAGTCCTGAGAATAATCTAGCAAGTAAAAATCTAATCTGTTCCTTTAGCACAATGCTACGCTTCATAGATTTGCTTTCAAATACAATCCATTTATTTGTAATAAATGAATAAACAACTCCACATGCCCAACCAATGGAATTAGCTACTACCGTGGAATATCCTGTTTTAGTAAGAACGATATACACACACCAATTAATCATGGTAGTAGTCAACCCAAAGAACAAGTAGGTAATTATTTCTCTAAATTGTTGATAAAAATCTTTGCATTTACTAATCATATTTCTTTTCCTCTATCTAAGTATTCATATAACTTATAAGTTTATACGCATAGTAATCATTTTGCAATATTTTTTATCTATTAATATTTTCCATTATAATTGCAGAACTTGCATTATATCTCTTTTAAGGTTTTATATAAGAAAATAAATATTAAGTCATCTTTAATATGTTCTTCCATAAATACTTTATATCCTACCCGTTCATACAATTTAATATTTCTTGTACTTTTTTTACTTGTAAATAGCTCAAATCTGACATTCCCATACTCATTCTCAATTGCATGAAGAAGCTTTGTTCCAATTCCCTTCCCCTGAAAGGTTGGATGGACAATTAATTTACCAATATGAACCGTATCATTTTCAAGGTAAGCCCTTACGGATCCAATGATTGCACCATTTTCCTCTACTGCTTTTAGAATAATACCTTTTTCATATTCTGCAACGATTTGATCTATTTTTTGTTGTAAAGGCGGTATATTGGGATTATTTAACAGCTTTGCCTCACTCTGATAAGCAAGGTATTGTAACACCAATATTTCTTCCAAATTACTCATTTCTGCTCGTTCAATTATCATTATGCTATCTCCTATCATTCATCACCGCAACAATCTTCTACATACATAATTATATTCTACTCTTGCTAAATAACCTTGTAAATAATAATCTATCACTTGCATTTATTAAACAATTTATTTACATATAATATTTATGTAAACTTTATATTGTATAACATAGGGATACTAACCATATGATTAGTATCCCTATTGCATCTCTTTAATAACACTTAAAGCACTGAACACACTCATTAAGTCGATTTACTACTTCCTCAACCTTTGTTAATGAATCAGTAATAGTTTCCATCTCTCCCAATAGATTACTATTACTTACCACTATATCTGAAATTTCTTGAGCACTTTTACCCACTGTACCATTAATCTCCTGATTTGCTAAACTAACATGCTTGATTGTATCCATTAGCTCAGCCATGGAAGCATTTAATTCCTTCATAATACGATCCATAGTTTCAGCTGCCCTATAATAATTCTTACCTGTCTCTTCCATAGTGGTATAATCGTCTTTTACTCTAGAATTAACGAACTCTAGTAAATTACTGGAGTTGCTGGCCAAATCTTCCACACTACTAATAACATTTTCAATAATTGAATAGATTCTATGAGCGGATTCTTTGGTGCTATCTGCCAAGTTACGTATTTCATCAGCAACAACGGCAAAGCCTTTTCCTGCCTCGCCTGCTCTTGCTGCTTCTATGGAAGCATTCAATGAAAGCAAATTAGTTTGATCTGATATTTCAAGAATTTCACTTGTAAGTTTTGTTATATTTTCAATCTCACGGCTCTTCTCCACACTTGTCTTCAGCATCTTATCTATGTTATATATCATATTTACCGCGTATTCTCTGCTATCGCAAGCTTGTTTCTCCACTGACTCTGCTTCTTTTTTTATCTCCCCTGCATAATCACTACCATGAATAGTTGCCTTAGACATCTTTAGAACTTCCTCTTCAACTAAATTTGTATCATTAGCAACACCGGAAACTGTAGCTGCCACCTCTTGCATACTAGCTGCCATTTCTTCCAGAGTTAATGAGGTTTCTTTTGCCCCGTTATTAGCAACTCCCACACTGTTGGCAACAGCTTCCTGTTGTTTGGTCAAATTCATACAACTTGACATTAGGGCACCAATAATCTGTTGCAATTGATCTATGAAATCATTAATTGCATCTGCAAGTCTCCCTATTTCATCCTTAGACTGAATTTGAACACGCTTTGAAAGATCACCCGAATTGCTCTTAATTCCTTTTACAATTCCATCAACCTGATTTGTAAGATGTTTAATTGGACTAATTATAAGCTTACGAATAAAGAGAATTGTTACTACTGAAACAAATAACAATAAAGATATTGCTATAGTAATGACAACTGGAATTCTACTAGCACTACTATTCATTTTATCCTGTCCTAATGCCATATCCCTTTTGGTAGTATTTAAAATTGAGGTAAGATACCCCTCAATCATGCTATTAAACATAGGTAGATTTGTGGTAACAGATACTTCTGCCTGCATTTTATTGTTAACACTAGACTGTAATACACTTTCAACTGTCTTACGATATTTTTCAAACTCACCTTTAAAACCATTTAAATCATCTTTTCTCTTGTCATCTTTTTCATCCAAATAACTTTTAAATTCTGAATCATATAAATAATTTTCAAATTCTAACACATTACCATTTAATGTTTCAAAATCTCCTATAATACTTTGTTTAATTACTTCCATTTCCTCTTTGTTACTGTTTAATACATGTGTTAAAACCTGGCTATTAATTCTGCTATAGGTACTAGATATAATAGATATTTTCTCACTCATTACAACTTGATTACTTACAATTTCATCACTTGTATTAACGATAGTGATTAATGTATAGGTAAGAAAACCCATACATATAATAGCAGATACTGCCAACAAAATAATAAGCGAAAATAGTTTTTTAGATATACTATCCTTTTTATTGATTGATAATGTTGAATCTTTATGGCTTCTCTTCATAAAAATCCTCCTTATTTCTAAGAAAAGAATGGGGACTAATGTTTGCAACTTGCTGCATCCTTAGTCCCCGTTGTATGTATCTGTATTTCGATATTTTATTGTAAAATTAATTTCTAACGATGAATTTTCCACCACGTTTGGAAACAACATCGAAGATTACAGCTGCTAATAAAACTCCACCTTTAACAACCTTTTGTAAGTTCTGATCAATACCTGTTAATGACATACCGATATTAAGAACACCCATAAGAACGGCTCCAAGAATTACTCCAGGAACAGTACCAACTCCACCATAAGCAGATGCACCACCGATGAAACAGGAGCCAATGGCATCCATCTCATAGTTCTGACCATATGTTGGCTGAGCAGAAGTCATACGTGCAATCGTAAGCATAGCTGCAAGTGCTGACAGGAATCCCATGTTTAAATACGCACTGAAATATACTTTATTTGTATTAATACCGGATAACTTAGTAGCTTTCTCATTACCACCAACTGCATAGAAGTATCTACCAAAAGTAGTATTAGAAGTAATATAGTTATATACTAAAACAACGATAAATACCCATATTAATACAGATGGAATACCTTTAAATTCAGCCAAGCGATAAGTAACAGCAATGATAACTGCTGAAATAATAACTAATCTTATTACGAAAGGAAGGAATTTATCTACTCCATATCCCTTACGTATTCTTTCTCTTCTGCTTCTAATCTGAAGGAATACATATCCTATAATAACGAGAACACCTAAAACCAGACATGTAATATTAAGATTTATATTATCTATATGGAAAAAGTCTGGAATATAACAGTCAGCACCACCACCGAAGATTTTTACAAATGAAGTTGCATCTTTTATTGAAACAGTCATACCATTTAATACAACATTACTTAAACCTCTAAAAATAAGCATTCCTGCTAACGTTGTAATAAATGGAGGTATTCTTACAAATGCAATCCAGAAGCCCTGGAAAGCTCCTACTGCTGTACCAATGATTACCATTACTATAATTGTAACATACATGTTAAAACCTTTATTTATCATAAGTTCAGCACCTACTGCACCTACGAAACATACTACAGATCCAACACTAAGATCGATATTACCACCTGTTAAGATACAAAGCAACATACCAGTTGCAAGGATAAACACATAAGCATTCTGAGAAATCAAACTAGCTACATTCATTGGAGACAGCATTTTTCCCTCTGTTACCCAAGAAAAGAGAGCAATTACTAATAATAATACAATAATCATTGTATACTTTTTAATAATATCAATCGTTTTTGCTTTATCCATTGTTATTCTCCTTTATTTACTTGATTTTAATATAGTTGACATAATTAATTCTTGTGTTGCTTCTTTTTGAGATACTTCTCCAACAATCTTGCCTTCATTCATTATGTAGATTCGATCACACATACCTAATATCTCAGGCAATTCAGAAGATATCATAATAACAGATTTACCTTCTGCAACTAATTGATTGATGATACAATATATCTCATACTTAGCACCAACATCGATACCTCTTGTTGGTTCATCCAAAATTAAAACCTCAGGATCAGCAAACATCCACTTAGCAAGAAGAACCTTCTGCATGTTACCACCACTTAGGTTTCCTACATTCTGCTCAACGGAAGGACATTTCGTTCTTAATTTTTCTTTATATTCAACTGCTACACCATATTCCAAATCCTTATCAATAATACCACGTTTACTAACACCACCTAAGTTAGCCAATGTAGTATTCACGCGAATTGGATTACTTAAAATCAATCCATTTCCTTTACGATCTTCGGTAACATATGCTAATTTATGTTTAATGGCTGAGTTAACATTATGTAGATGAACTTCTTTTCCGTCAATAAACAATTGCCCACTTATGTTTTCTCCATAGCTTCTGCCAAATACACTCATAGCCAACTCAGTACGCCCTGCACCCATTAATCCGGAGATACCAACTACTTCACCTTTTCTTACTTTAATGCTAACATTATCAACTACCTTACGTTCCATATAGAGTGGATGGTATACATTCCAATTTTTAACCTCAAGCTTTACATCACCAATCTTAGTTTCCCGTTTAGGGAAACGATCTGATAATTCACGTCCAACCATACCTTTTACAACGCGGTCCTCAGTAATATTATCCTTAACCTTATCAAGCGTTTCAATCGTTGAACCATCACGTATTACGGTAATCTTATCCGCTACATAAGTAACCTCATTTAATTTATGAGATATAATTATGGATGTCATACCCTCTTTTTTAAACTTTAACAATAAATCAAGTAATGCTTTTGAATCCGCTTCATTCAGAGATGAGGTAGGCTCATCCAGAATTAGTAGCTTTGCATTCTTAGCTAATGCTTTTGCAATCTCGACTAATTGCTGTTTACCAACACCTATATCTTTAACCAGCATCCGTGAAGATTCTTTTAAACCAACCTGTCTTAAAAGCTCATCTGCACGGCCATAAGTTTCATTCCAATTTATTGCATACTTATGTCCCTGCTCATTGCCTAGGAACATATTCTCACCAATTGTCATATAAGGAATTAATGCTAATTCCTGATGAATAATTACAATGCCTTTTCTTTCACTATCTTTAATTGCGTTAAATGCACATACTTCTCCATTGTATATAATATCACCCTCGTAAGTACCATAAGGGTATACCCCGCTTAGTACATTCATCAAGGTGGACTTTCCGGCTCCATTCTCACCTACAAGTGCATGAATTTCACCTTCTTCAACTTGTAAGTTAACGTCATCTAGTGCCTTCACACCAGGGAATGTCTTGGTTATATTTTTCATTTCAAGCAATATCTTAGCCAACTGAATACCTCCTACGCCCACTGCTCTTCCAAATTGACACTTCAACTTAGTTTCTTATCTTTTACTAGATAACAGGCGAGTAAAACTCGCCTGTTATGAAAGCTTAGCTTACAAATACTATTTTAAATCATCCTCTGAATAGTATTTAGATTCGATTAAAAGTTCTTTGTAATTATTAATATCAGCAAATTGTGGCTCACAAAGGAAAGAAGGTACGACAATCTTTCCATTGTCATATGTCTTAGTATCATTTACAGGTGCTTCTCCACCCTTCATGATAGCATCAACCATCTCAACAACCTTAGCAGCTAATGTACGAGTATCTTTGAAGATAGACATAGATTGTTTTTTAGCAATCATGTTCTTAACATTAGGTTTGTCACAATCCTGACCAGTAATGATAGGCCATTTTGCAGTGTAGTTAGCTTCCAAAGAGTTTGTAACACCAAGTGCAGTAGAGTCATTTGAGCAAAGAACTGCATCAAGTACTGTACCATCAGCATAGTTACCGGAAATAATAGTGTCAAATCTAGATTGTGCATTTTCAGTCTTCCAACCAGCAGTTGCAACTACATCAAAGTCAACCTGACCAGATTTAACGACAAGTTTCTTACTTTCGATATATGGTTTTAATACATCCATAGCACCATTGTAGAAGAATTTAGCATTGTTGTCACCAGGATCACCAGTAACAATTTCAAGATTGAATGGGCCTTTGCCATCCTTCAAGCCTAATTGTTCTTCTATGTATTGACCTTGTTTTGTACCTACCATGTAGTTATCAAATGTTGCATAATAGGAAACTGCATCAGAGTTCATAAGTAAACGATCATAAGCAATAACTTTAATCTTCTTTTCTTTCGCTTTATCAAGAACTGTTCCTAAAGAATCGCCATCGATAGATGCAATCACCAATACTTGACATCCGCTGTTAATCATATTCTCGATCTGACTAACCTGAGTTGGGATATCATCGGATGCATACTGAAGATCTACGGAGTATCCAGCTTTTTCAAGCTGTTCTTTCATGTTGGTTCCATCTTGGTTCCATCTCTGAAGATCCTTTGTAGGCATAGCTACACCAATCTTACCACCAGCAGCAGGTGCAGCTGATTCAGTATCTTTTGGTGTTTCGGCAGTTGAAGGCTTTGGAGATGATTTTGAAGGATTTGAATTATCCTTTTTGGTACCACATCCAGCTAAAGCAACTACCATAGTCAAAACAAGAACAACGCTAAGTAACTTTCTTTTCATAGTTATGATTTCCTCCCTTTTATTTTGTGATTTCTTAACTACAAAGCTATTATATCACGATTATATTAGGAATATCTTACATGATTCTTGATATTTTTGTTGCGGTCATAAGAAAAGAAAAGCTAAGGATTAGCATATTTTTGTACTAATCCTTAGCTTATTAAAATTTGTCCTATTTACTTTGGCATTTTACTCGGAACATTAAGGTAAACATCTTCCTTCAGATGAAATCTCCCCTTAATAATCACATCATTCATATTCTCTTTCGTAACACTGACGGGATCTAACTTTATATATGGTACTGTGTAAGCTCCGTTAGCTATCATAACAACATTATTATCATTGATATTTTCGCCACGAGCCATTTTAACAGCATATTCTGCTGCCATTTTTGCCAATTTCTCTACTGGCTTATATACCGTCATTAACTGGGTTCCTTCCACTATACACTGGCAAGCCTCCAAGTCAGCATCCTGACCTACCACAAGAATCTGACTAGTCATTCTTTTCTCGGAGAGTGCGTGTATTACTTGACTGGCTATATTATCATTTCCACACATAATAGCATCCGCTTTCACAACTGTATCTAAGTGCTCGTATATATAGGTGCCTGCTATTTCTGCTTTCCATCCCTCTGCATGAATAGAATCCAGAATCTCAACTCCTTTCTCCATCATCACCTTTTTAAACCCTTCTTCAACTAAAGGCACATTATTATCCGTTAATGGTCCACCTAACATAATAACCTTGGACCCCTTTCCAATACCTTGTTGTACGAGAGCATTGCCCATTAGTTTTCCAACAGCATCGTTATCAAAGGATACATATAAATCCACTGGTGTATCTGTTATTAACCTATCATAAGCTATAACCTTAATTCCTCTGTCTATAGCCTTCTGCACATTTTCTCGGATTCCTTCAGAATCCATACTCACCACAACAATAACATCCATATTTTTTTTGATGAAGTAATCAATTTGTTCTTTTTGTGATTTAATATCTCCATTCGCATTCTGTACATTAACTTCTGCACCCAACTCCTTTGCAATAGACACAAAAACATCCTTTTCTCTCTTCCACCGTTCAATGACAAATGAGTCAAAAGTAATACCAATTTGTATCTTGTCTTTTTCCACAATATTATGATTGGTTGAAGGTTTACTTGACTTATCACATGCTAATAAGCTAGCACATAGGCAAATTATTAATGAGGTAGCAATACATTTTTTTAGATTATTCATACTTGCCCTCCTTAAATTCTGTTGGTGTTACCCCCACATTTTTCTTAAATGCGCGGCTAAAATAATTGGGATCTGAATAGCCAACCATACAACAGATTTCTTTCATAGAATAGTCTGTACTAAGCAACAACTCTTTTGCCTTTACAATGCGTATATTCGTCAGGTAATCAATAAAATTTACTCCAGTTTCTTCTTTAAATATCTTACTGAAATAATATGGACTAATGTCAACAATCCTTGAAATATCATCTAAAGAGATATCGGCGTTATAGTGTGTATGAATATAGGATTTGGCCTGTTCAATGATACTAACCGATTTTTCAGATTTCTTAGTAAGTATGTTTTGACAAGCCAAAAGAATCTTATGTGTAAACCATTCTTTTAATAAATGAAAATCATCTATCTCTAATACATCAGGGAGATAATCCTGCCTCGCCTTGAACTGATAAGTCATTCCTCCATTATCATAGGCTATTCGCTCTGCCCAGAGTACAAATTCGATAGTCTTGAGCTTTATATCCATTATGCTGTCCGAATAGTTTTCCACCATCCAGTCAAAAAAATGACCTGCATAGGTAATCGCATTATCAATATTTCCCTTTTCTATTGCTTCAAATAGATATTTTTCTAATTCTACCGGATAATCAGGCTCATACTCACAATTCATTGGAAGGTCATCCGCATGTACAACAGATTCTTTAGTATTAATCAAGGATTCCAGTGCCTGACTGTAAGACTTAGACAAATCATTGATATATTGAACGGAACCAATGCCTATTCTGAAACTACTATCCAGCCTGATTCGAAGCTTTCTGATCAATTCTCTAGCTTTACCAATAAGAATAATTCTGTCATTATAATCCATCTTAGTATTCTCATAAGGAACTAAAAGTGCCAGTTTATTCCCCATAGCAGAGCCAATAATAGCATTTGGGATATATTCTTTAATACATTCTCGTACCTCCATATAATGCTTCTGAATACGAACACCACTTCCCACTGCATTTGTCATATGGTTTCCCTGTTGGCTATCGCCACTGACAATAGCTACCATATAACCGTACTCTTCTTCAATTTCAAGCAAAGTTCTATAATTTTCTAAATCTTCTTCAAAATGCTCCCGTAACAAAATATTATATATAAAGCCATTTTCTATAACCGGTATTACATTCTCCATTTTTTCTTTAATCAACAGCTCATTACTTCTTCTTTCTCTCTCCGTGTCCACCTTACTCATGGCTTTTGTTAAAGTAGCAATAAGTTTACTTTGTTCCATCGGTTTTGTAATATATTCAATTACTCCACCCATTTTAATTACTTCTTGCGCGTAATCAAATTTGTCGTATGCAGACATAACAATAAATACTATATTTTTATTAGTCTCCCTAATCTCCTTCATGGCCTCTATGCCATTGATTCCCGGCATCTGTATATCCATTATGGCTATATCCGGGCGAAAGCGTTCCGCAAGCTCTATAACACTTCTGCCAGTCTTAGCAAATTCTATAATACATTGATCTCCAAATCTTTTTTCTATCACATATTTAAGGGAATCTATTACTATACCTTCATCATCAGCTAACATAATTTTATACATTACTTTCTACTCCTTCCGCAATTAAAATATGTAAGATAACCTCCAACCCAATACCATCTTTTCCTTGACGAATATCAATTACATCATCATTGCCAGAATAAAGTCTTAGCCTTTGTATTACATTATCCATTCCTACCCCATTAGAATTACCTGTTATATCATTTTCCTTTAAATTACCACTAAGGAGGCGATCTATGTTTTCCTGTTCCATTCCTACACCATTATCTATGATACTGATATTAATCATATTCTCCTGGCGGTAAGCTATCAGGCGTATCAGGCCTTTACCTTCCATCTCCCGAATACCATGATTTACACTGTTTTCAATGATTGGCTGCAATATCATACTTGGCATCTTGTACTGTAGGACATTCTCTTCAATATCCATCTCAAATTGAATCTCTCCGGAAAAACGAACATTCAGAATGTAGATATAGTCATTGATCAAATCAATTTCTTCCTGAATAGTTGCAATATCATTATTTTTCTTCACATTATAACGAAAGAAATTAGCTACTTTCTGAACATAGGTATAGGTTCGATCGGCATCTTCCATCATAGCTAGCTGCGCGCCTGCATTTAAGGTATTGAATAGAAAATGTGGATTAATCTGAGCCTGTAAATACTTTAGCTGGGCATCCTTTAAATGTGTCTCCATCTTCAGCTTATTTTCTCTCAGATTCCGTTCATTTTCCATACTATCCTTTAGTTTTTCAATACTATCCCTAATGCTCACAACCATCTGATTAAATGCATTGGTAACAACACCAATCTCATCTCCAGATGATACTTCTAACTTTTCAATATCTAGTTCTCCATTCGCTACACGATTGGCTGCATGGGATAACTTTTTTAGTGGCTTTATAATATTACTTGTCATAATAGTAATAATAATTACAGTACCAGTGATAGCGATTAAAAGTAGCATCATATTTACCGATTGCATTAAACTTAAAGACTTGGATAACTCCTGGTAATTCTTTGAGTTACTAATTAATTGATCGTTATTTAAACTCTGAATATAGTTGTTAATATATCCAAACAACTGACTTGCTTTTTCATATCGTAAACTGTATTTTTGAACATTACGTCCACGTTTTGCCTCTACTGCCTGGTTTGTTTCAATTAAATAATCTTCTGAAAGTTTCTTTATATTTCGTTCCATTCTACTTAGATTGGAGCTTCCAATTACTTCAGGCATCTCATTAATAAGAGACAAGAAAACTTGTTCACTTTTATAGAACTCTTCCATAACGGTACTGTTTTTTGTATTAAGATAATCCGTCATATTATTATGTACATCTGAGATTGCACTACTTAATTCGTTCAATTTGATATTTTCACTAAATACCTTATCCATGTCAGAGTTCATGTTATTAATACTGGCATACATGATTAGATTTACAATAAATATAAGTAGATTGGCAAATATAAAGATGAGACTCATTTTAACCTGGAGGGAACAATTTTTAATCCTTTTTATCTTCATCCTTATCCCCTTCCTTAAATTGTGATACATTATTGGAATTGATGATAAATACGTCAGCAGCAAAGTATTCACTTACATTATCGTTGCTATAGTATTCCTGAAGGGCCTTGGTACAGTAGAATCCCATCTGATTCGTATCAAGAGATATAGAAGCTTCAATAACTCCACGTTCTATCGCTTTTAGGGTTGTCTCCAGATCATAGTACCCTAACATTCTTACTTCTCCAACTTTGTTATAGTCTACAAGTGCCTGATAAACACAGGATGTATTCAACTCGTTTAAGCATACAATAATATCTGGAAGCTTATTTTTCATAAAAATATCACGTATTGACTCCTCAGCCGTAAACTTCGATGTGTTGTTTATTGGCACAAGGTTAATCTGGATACTTCCTCCATCATATTTATCTTGATTAATTGTTTCTTGGATACCGGAAAACAATATATTCTGCCAATTTTGATCGGAAAATGCTGTAACTAACACATCCACCTTACATATTTTATTTTTATTGGTATTCACGCTTTTTCGCCTTATTTTTTCTGCTAACTGTAATACCTGTTTTCCGTAAACACGCCCCATGTTATAGCTTCCTGCACCTACAAAACTTAAACGTTTGCCGGATGAATTGTCATTATAGGCTGTAACAACAGGGATCGATTTCTCTGCAGCTTCATTAATTAAA
Source organism: Bacillota bacterium (assembly GCA_023411225.1). Classification (GTDB taxonomy): domain Bacteria; phylum Bacillota; class Clostridia; order Lachnospirales; family Lachnospiraceae; genus KM106-2. The sequence goes on along the minus strand of JAEYPA010000177.1, from coordinate 15,089 downwards.
GAGGTCATTGTAGCACTTTCATCTGCATCCACAATAATGCCGTCTACCTCTTCTGCTATGGCAATAGACATAAGTTCCTCTTTTGAGTAGTTTCCACTTAAATTATCACCTAACATTTCTACATATACACCATTTTTTATTCCTTCTTCATAAGCACCTTGGTAAACAGATCGCCAGAATTCAGAATTACGATCATCGGTAATGAGAACATAATACTTGTCATAAAACTGATTGTCCTTAATAGGAGCAAATCGCTTTACAAAAACTCGCAGCACAAATACTCCTATTAAAGAAGATATTAGAATAACAAATAGGATTACCCCAAATATGACTTTTTTATTAATCTTCTTAAATACACGGGCTCTTTTTATCAATTAATTCACTCTTTCCCTAATAAAATAATATGGAAATATTATCTCTTTTCTCTTTATCATCGATATTATAGCATATTTAATATCAAACTAAAATGCTAATTCCTCTCATTGGCGATAATAATTTGTTATGGTATAATAATGTTGAAAGGATGTAATAAAATGATTGAAAATACGTATCATGATCAACAAAATATCGATAACAATACCAGATTACGAGGATTACTCGCTGAACTTCCTAAGTTTTGTGGGTTATTTTTTCGAGGGATTGAACCAACCACTTCTTCTCGGACAAGAATTGCCTATGCCTATGATTTAAAGGTTTTTTTTAATTTTCTTGTAGAAAATAATCCTAGTTTGAAGGATACGGATATACGAAATCTTCCTATAGAGACTTTAGACCAGATTAGAGCCGTAGATATTGAAGAATATCTAGAATACTTAAACTATTATACCCGGGATGAAAAAGAACTAATTAATCAAGAAACCGGTAAAAAGCGTAAATTAATTACCTTAAGAAGTTTTTATACTTATTTTTTTAAGAAAGAAATGATTACATCGAATCCGGCTATTCTGGTAAATATTCCAAAACTACACGAAAAGGAAATCATTCGTTTGGATGTAAATGAGGTTGCAAAACTGTTAGATGAAGTAGAGTCTGGAGATAATCTTACAGATGCACAAAAGCGGTATCATAAAATTACGGTTAAACGCGACCTTGCCCTTATGACTCTTCTCCTTGGAACAGGAATTCGTGTTTCTGAATGTGTCGGACTGGACATAAATGATGTTGACTTTGATAATAATGGAATTAAAATCTTAAGAAAAGGTGGGAATGAAGTTATAGTATACTTTGGTGAAGAAGTGCGTTCAGTGTTACTAGAATACTTGGAAGAACGTAAACATACGATTCCCGTGGTGGGACACACCAATGCACTGTTTTTGTCCATGCAAAAAAAGCGTATTAGTGTCAGAAGCGTAGAGAATCTGGTAAAGAAATATTCCCGTCTTGTTACTAAATTAAAAAAAATCACCCCTCATAAACTAAGAAGTACTTATGGCACTAATCTTTATCAGGAAACCGGAGATATTTATCTGGTTGCTGATGTATTAGGACATAAAGATGTTAATACTACGAAGAAGCACTACGCTGCTATTGAAGATAGTCGACGAAGAAGTGCTGCAAATGTGGTAAAATTACGAGAATCTAAGAATATAAGTAAAAAGTAAATAAAAGCAAATCTTTTTCTGATAAAAAATAGGAGGAGTGAATTTTTGAGCACCCCTCCTATTTTAAGCATTTATCATATATTTCTTTATGTACTATATTCACCATAAGTAACTTTCATCTTCACTACTTGCTTAAGATAGTAAGCAGATTTCTCGAGTCATCTTTTGATAAACACATTTGACTACTAAATCCATCACTTGACAAAAAACAATTTTCTGAGTCATCAATCCATAACATCCATAAAATGGCTTTATCATCTCTGTCAGCATTTACAAAATAAAATTGATACGTAGGCACTTTCTTTTGTTTCACATCATAAAAATCAGTGTAATCTAAATCCTTCAAAATTCCCCTTATAATACTAATATCGTTACTATTTGTAATCTGTTTATAAAATACGTACTCTTTCGTTGCTTTATCATAGCGCTCAAAAACAATTTCGTCTTTTTTGGAATTAAAACAACCTCCTAATAGTGCTAAGCTAAAACATACCATGATGATTCTAAAAATGCACTTTCTCATTTTAACTATCATACATCATCTCCTTATCCAAAATAAAAGCTTTCTATGTGAGTTTTAAATATATGCTTCATTAAGAAGTATTAATTATCAGCTATTATTCAGACAACTTTTTATAGGTATTATTTGAGCTCTCGCAATGTTAGATAATCCGATGACTCAATCTCATTATGTACTCTTTTAGCTATTTTATAGATTATAATGATTTCCGTTAAATAATTAAATAATTATTTTAAGGATATTTTAAACTTCTTATTTGAATTATAATAATTTGAATTATAATAATTTAGTATATCAAATCAAATGGTAATTATCAACATTTTTGATCGTATATCAACTAACAATTTAAATGTACTTTATGCTCAAAGATTATAGTTTTTTGTACAAAAAGTACTTTATATTAATAGGAATTGCTCCGCATTTTTACATTTTTGTAATAGTAATGACACAGTTGCTATGGTAAAATATACCTGACAGACTGAGTAACCACTATAATTTTGAGACGAATGTGAGATGCTAAAATGAAGGATACCGATTCTAATTTTATAAATTTAACAAAGGAAAACCTTTCCCACGAGCATTTATGTTGCATTATCCGCAGTAAAAAGCTCCATCCAGGCATAGAGGCAAAACGGCAATGGCTTTCTGACCGGCTAAATGAAGGACATGTATTTAGAAAGTTAGATGCAAAGGCTACTGTTTTTATTGAATATGCTCCGCTTGAGACCGCATGGGTTCCCATTATCGGCGATAATTATTATTATCTGTATTGTTTATGGGTTTCCGGTAGTTACAAAGGTAAAGGGTATGGAAAATCACTTATGGATTATTGTTTAGCTGATGCAAAAGAAAACGGGAAATCCGGTATTTGTATGCTCGGATCGAAAAAGCAAAAAGCATGGCTTACGGACCAATCATTTGCAAAGAAAAATGGTTTTGAAGTTGTGGATTCTACTGATAATGGATATGAATTGCTTGCACTCTCTCTTGACGGAACAACACCAAAGTTTGCACCAAATGCTAAAACCCCAAAAATTGAAAACAAAGAACTGACAATTTATTATGATATGCAATGCCCTTATGTCTATCAAAATATTGAGATGATAAAACAGTATTGTGAATGTAATAGCATCCCTGTATCATTAATTCAAGTAAACACACTTCAGAAAGCAAAGGATTTACCTTGTGTTTTTAATAATTGGGCCGTATTTTATAACGGTAATTTCGAGACTGTGAATTTATTATTAGATGTAAACAACTTAAAAAGGATACTTAATAAACGACTCTAGACAAAGAAGAACTGTAGCTGAATTAAAGGAGGTTAAAATGAATACAAATAAAATGTGTTCCATATTATTCTATGTTGCTGCTGTGTGTAATTACATAACTGCAATAAATTATTTTTTTGGTTCTGACACAAGTATGGGTGCTGTTTATTTGGGTCTAGGTTCAACTTTTTTAAGTTTAGGTTCGTTTTGGTTAAGCAAGATGAAAAAGGAAAATAAAGACAAACAACATAGAAAGTAATAACTGAACTACATTATAAACATTATTTAATTCACAAATAACGTACACAATAACATTAAATACATTTTTAAAGGAAGAATACTATGCAAAATACACAACTTACCAATCCATTAGGTACAGAAAAAATAAGTAAACTAATGATGAAATTTGCTCTACCAAGTATTGTAGCTATGCTGGTAGGGGCTCTCTATAATATTGTAGACCAATTATTTATCGGACAAAAAGTTGGTACTTTAGGAAATGCAGCTACTAATATTGCTTTCCCATTGGCTATGCTTTGTACCTCTCTCGCTTTAATGTTTGGAATTGGAGGTGCCTCCACCTTTAATCTGACTATGGGTAAAGGAGATAGAGAGCGAGCTCCTTATCTTATCGGTAATGCCATTACTATGTTGTTAGGCAGTGGCTTGATTTTGTTACTCTTTACAGAGATTTTTTTAACTCCTATGCTCTACTTCTTTGGATCCCCTGCCGATGTATTCCCATATGCAAAGACTTATGTCAGTATAACAGCCATTGGTTTTCCATTTTTAATTATAACCACTGGTGGTGGTCACCTGATTCGAGCTGACGGAAGTCCTAAGATGACAATGTTCTGTAATCTATCCGGTGCCATTATTAATGTGGGATTGGACGCATTATTTGTATTGGTATTTGAATGGGGGATGGCAGGAGCTGCTTTTGCTACGGTAATCGGTCAGATGTTTTCCGGCATATTGGCCTTATCCTACCTAAGCCGATACAAAACAGTCAAAATTGAAAGAAAGCACCTGATTCCACGTTGGGTGCACTTAAGTAAAATCGTATCCTTAGGAGCAGCCTCCTTTTTTAATCAGATTGCTATGATGATTGTGCAGATTGTCATGAATAATTCTCTGAAACATTATGGTTCTTTGTCTGCTTATGGCTCTTCTATTCCTATTGCCTGTGTAGGAATCGTAACTAAGGTAAATCAGGTGTTTTTCGCTATCATTATAGGAATTGCCCAAGGCACTCAGCCTATTGAAAGCTTCAACTATGGTGCCAGCAGATATAAAAGGGTAAAGGATGCTTACCGACTTGCTATTGCTACCGGTGGCTCCCTATCTATCATAGCCTTCCTATTGTTTCAATTTATGCCAAGACAGCTTCTCTCTCTGTTTGGAGAAGGATCAGACAGCTATTTTAACTTTGGAATTAACACCTTTCAAATTTTCCTGTTCTGTACCTTTTTAAACTTTATGCAGCCCATTACCTCTACGTTCTTTACATCCATTGGCAAAGCATATAAAGGAATCTTTCTATCTCTGACCAGGCAGATTATATTCCTGCTACCATTAATACTGCTACTACCTATAAAAATGGGCATCGATGGTATCTTATTTGCAGGGCCAATTGCTGATTTTATGGCTTTTATCGTTACCATATTCATGGTAATTACAGAGTTTAAAAAAATAACCAACTTAGAAAGGGCACAACAAAAACCATTAGTCTAGCCACTTTATAAAAGCAGTTTTATCCTTTTGGTTATACCCAGCCTTTTCATAGAAATGAAGAGTACTCTCTTCCTTAGAGCCGGTCATAAGCATTAGCTTATAGCAACCGGCTTTTTGTGCAAGTTCTTTTGCATAGTCAAGACATGCTCTGGCATATCCCTTCTTTCTAAAATCTGGATGCGTAATCACATTCTCGATAATACCATATGGCCTCTGATTATGTGTCAGATTGGGCACCAGAATAAGTACACAGGAGGAAATAATATGTCCATCCTCTTTTACCACTATAATATGGTGATTAGAATCCTTCATGACACCCTGCCAAATACCATATATTGATTCGTCTATAACAGGCATAACATTGTTATGTAGTTGAGTGTATAACGAAAGTAATGCCTCAAGATCCTTAGTTTCTGCTTCACAAATCATATCACTGCTTGCAGCAAACGAAAAATAGTGAACTATTGTCTGCTACATTCCCCTTTCATTTAACTTAGAAAATAGGCTTATCCATATAATTGCAGAATAAACTTGATCGTCCTATTGCATCTATTCGCTTATCTTTATTTAAAAGCTCATATAGCAAACTATCTTGTTTATAACGAGCAATAAAGGATTTAACAAAGCTCTCTTCATCTGCCTCTCTATATACATTCCTTTTCCATAATAATTATCTCATAATAATCTTAATTCCAAGATAAGATTATTATGAACTTGTGTCAAGAAAATAATAGTAAAAGGCCTCCCGAAGGAAGCCCTATAGGTATCTCTCTTTTGTATGGGGGAATGAATACTAAAAAATCTATTGGTAATAAGGAACTACTAAATATCCACCTGCACAAATCTTATCTGAGGCAATATGATTACATTCCTTAATAGCAACTACATAATCCTCTATGCTATCATAATCGTCACTATAATGCTCGGAAGCTATGTCCCATAAAGTATCTCCCGGCTCGATCATTATACTCTTCACTTGAATACTCTTATTGTTATTCTGGAACGCATTAACCTTGATAGTAACACATAGAACTGTAATTACAACAATTAAAATAATAAAAAAGAATAGCAAACCTTCTCTTCTCTGATTCCTAACCTTTTGTATCATAACAATCCCTCCATATGAAATAAATATTATTACGTAGCTGACATAAGCAGCTATATCGAACATTTGTTTGTATCATCATTATAGCGAACATGTGTTTGTTTGTCAACATGTTCCTATAAACTTTTCTAAAAAAATCGAACATAGGTTTTGCATTGTTCGAACATATGTGTTATAATTTCTTTAATGAAAGTTCAATATGATTCTTGAAGCATACAATTACATATTATTCTAGTATGGTTAGGATATTATGTTGGAATATAGGAGAAGGAATAGGAGGAGTACTACATGAGTCAAGGCAAGATTAGTGCTAAACAAAAAGAGATTTTGGAATACATAAAATCCGAAATCATTAATCGGGGATATCCACCAGCTGTTCGTGAGATATGTGAAGCTGTAAAGTTAAAGTCTACCTCGTCTGTTCATTCTCACTTAGAAACCCTAGAGAAGAATGGTTTCATTCGTAGGGATCCAACGAAGCCTCGTGCTATTGAGATTATGGATGATAATTTCTCATTTACACGTAGAGAGATTGTCAATGTACCTTTGGTAGGAACAGTTACTGCGGGCCAACCTATCCTGGCTGTTGAAAACATTGAAGGTTATTTCCCACTTCCAGCTGAAGATCTACCTAATCATGAGGTATTTATGTTGAATGTTAAGGGTGACAGTATGATTAATGCAGGCATTTTTAATGGGGATAAGATCTTAGTGCAAAAGCAACCAACCGCAGAGAACGGTGATAAAGTAGTTGCACTCATAGAGGATTCTGTTACTGTTAAGACATTTTATAAAGAAAAGGGACATTTTAGATTACAACCTGAGAATGATACGATGGATCCTATTATTGTTGATAATTTATCCATTGTAGGAAAAGTAATTGGCTTATATAGAAGATATCACTAGAATGAGTAAGGATCAGCTCGTTGTTTATAAATGTTAGGCAGAATCCCTACTCGATTCTGTACTGTTTATACCTAACCTCATAGCTACACCATTCGGCGATGAACAATCAGTAACAAGTACTGCGATTCTTGGCTTCCTGTTCTTTAGGAGGCCATTTTATTTCATAAGGAAGTTGATCGAACTTTCCTCGTATGCAAAAAAGAGGCTACAGTTTCCTGTAGCCTCTTTTATTGTGAGAAGGTATACAATATAGAATATCTTTTTTAATGTCTGCTATTATACAAACATATGAGAGGGAGTAGATATCCTTTTTATTAAATGAATTTCTTATTATCTTACATTTGGGAGGGACCAAACGAAGTAGAGAAATTCTTTTTAGCAAATTGCAAACAAAAAAAATCCTTATTCGGCAACTGGCTACCATTTAACAGGCCCTTTAGCTTTGCGTCCTGACATTTCTATCAGTTTGCTATTATCGTAAAGATTCAATTATTTTTTAACCTATAGTAAGTATAGCACACATAATTTCTATGGTCAACTTTTTTAGAATTCATTCCCATATGATAAAAATTAACTTTCAAATATATAACAATTGAGGATTTGTTTTATTTGTGGTATTATAAATGTGTTTGTGTTTTCAAATTTTATTTTTTAAGCTATCATTAATTTACCAGAAGATTAGGAGGTATATGATGGAATATGATGTTGTAATCATTGGTGCTGGTCCAGCAGGCATCTTCACTGCTTTAGAGATGTTAAGGAAAGGCACTAATAAAAAAATATTAATCGTAGAAAAGGGTGTTGCTGTAGACAAACGCAGCTGTCCAAAAACCAAAACAAAACAGTGTGTAAATTGTAAACCTTTCTGTCATATTACTACTGGTTTTTCAGGAGCAGGAGCCTTCTCCGATGGAAAACTTAGCCTAAGCTGCGAGGTTGGTGGACAGCTTCCCGAGCTAATTGGAGCAGATCTGGCCCAGTCCATGATAGATTACACCGACCGTATTTATCTGGAATTTGGTGCCGATAGCAAAATTGAGGGCGTAAGTGAAACTGCGAAAATAAAAGAAATTAGAAAACGTGCCATCCAAGCAGGGCTTAAATTAGTAGATTGCCCAATTAGGCATCTTGGGACAGAAAAGGCACAAAAGCTTTACTATGAGATACAGGAATATTTACTGGCTCATGGAGTAGAGATTCTCTTCTCCCATTCCTGCGATAATATTATTATTAAGAATAATAAATGTGTTGGAGTGGTTCTGACCAATGTAAAATCCAAGGAAACCTTTGAGCTACCAGCAGAATCTGTTGTTGTAGCAGTAGGAAGACGTGGTGCCCATTGGTTTGAAAACCTGTGCCAAGAGCATTCCATTGCTCACCAGCCGGGGACAGTGGACATAGGTGTCCGAGTTGAAGTTCGAAATGAGATAATGGAGGAAGTAAATGATGTACTTTATGAATCCAAACTCATTGGATACCCACGACCATTTAAAAACAAGGTTCGTACATTTTGTCAAAATCCTGGTGGTTTTGTAAGCCAGGAAAACTACGACAACGATTTAGCAGTTGTAAATGGGCATTCTTATAAGGATATAAAATCTAATAATACCAATCTCTCTATTTTATGTTCCCATAATTTCACCCATCCATTTAACCAGCCTATTGAATATGCACAAAAGGTTGGCGAATTAACCAATATGTTAGGCAACGGACATATTCTGGTTCAACGCTACGGCGATATCTTAGATGGTAAGCGAACCTGGCCAAAGGAGCTTAATTTCTCCAATCTTAAGCCGACTCTACCAGATGCAGTAGCAGGCGATATTACCGCTGCAATGCCATATCGCTCTATGACCAATATAATTAATTTCATCCAGGCTATGGATCATGTAGTACCTGGATTTGCCGGTACAGAAACTCTTCTCTACTCACCAGAGCTTAAATTCTATTCCAATAAAGTCAAGATGGATGAGAATTTTGTAACTAATATTGAAGGACTATACTGTCTAGGAGACTCCAGTGGTTGGACCCGCGGCCTAATGATGTCTTCCGTTATGGGTGTCTTAATGGGACAAAGATTAGTATAAAAAGCAAGCGATTCGTCTAAGGATTGACGAATCGCTTTTCCTGTTAAAAGAACCCATTATAATACCTACGCTGTACATGGGTTGTAAATCCATAGTCTATAAGAACGGGTCTCCCTCTTAGCTCTCCCCAACTACTTATTTTCATAAGATCAACTCCAACCAGCTGATATTCCTCTACCATTCTCCTTACCTCGGCAATGTGAAGTAATTCTCTCATGCTAGATATATTATAATATTGGCGTAGAGAATAATAATTCTTGTATGGATCTGCTTTTTCCATAACTAAGATACGATTGTCTGAAGAACATCCGGCTACAGCTGCTAATACCGGTTCTCTTCTCTTATGGTAGATTTCATCTTCCACTTGGTTTTGAGCAAGTCCTTTCCGATTTCTACCGAATTTGATTACATAACCATTTTCCATGTCATATACATAACGCCCGGAGCCTGCACCAAGCTTTCTATATTTGCCTTGCTCAATTTGATCTATTATATAAGGATAATATAATTGCATGAAGTATCCATTCTATAGCCAATTAAATCGACTTCATAAACATGGTTTCATACTATTATATTCTAATTCGACAGTATTGTTCATTATATTGGTAAACAATATACAAAACAGTTCTTACAGATAGATTTTCTCCAAACGCTCTAATAGATTGATATATTTGTTTTGAATTCCTTCATTTTCTGCTTTTTCTTCCATCTCTTTTGTCATAATATCTACTTTATTACGACTTTCTTCACTTAAGTTCTTTTCTCCATAAGTAAATACTACTTCATTCTCTTTTCCAATATGACGCTTAATTAAGTCACTATAACAAACTGCATTTGTGATGATATCTAACTTAGCCATAGAAGACTGAGAATTTTTATACTCCTGAACTGCTTCATACAGTTGTTTGATATGAAGGCGACCCAAATCATGTTCCACTAACATACCATGTTGAATCAGGTTTTCACCCACCTTACCCAATTCATCCTTCATATAGACAAATAAAATGTCTTCTTCTTTTCCATGGTGATGTTTATCGGCATAATTTCTTACAAAGTCTACCATATCTTCAAAATCATCTGTATAGACCTCTTTACCTTCTAATACCGATAGAGATGCCATACGCATCACTTCTGCAATTCTAAGAATATTATCATGTTCACTTACCAATATTTCTACACCATACATATTTTATTACTCCTTCCGTATGTGGAATTGTTATTTTTAGTTGATAACTATATATTACATTACAATCTTCTTTTTTTCTGTAACAATTGTTACAATGAGTCGAATGTCTTAGTACTATATTTACCACATTAAGAAAAATTATTAATAAGCAAAGTGGCAATTTCCTTGTTCGTTTGTAGGCAATAAAAAAGATGCTCCATAAGTCGTTTTACTTATAAAGCATCAGCCTGTATTGTTACAATAACTCTTCGATTCCTTCTTTATCTACGATAAAGATCTTTTTCCCCTTAACCTCTATTAATCCTTCTTCTTGCATCTTCATCATTTCCCGGGAAAGACTTGGTCTAGCTACACTTAAGTAGTCTGCCAGCTCCTCCCTGGTATACTTTAATAACACTCTTCCTTTGTCATCGCAATTCTGTACTAGATACTTACAAAGCTTAAGACGAAGGCTTCCAGCAGACATAATTTGCAGTTTTCTACTTAGTACATAGGCCTTTTCTGACAGTATGGTCAACATATTACGAATCAGCGTCTCATGGTAGGCACAGCCCTTTTGACAAGTATGAAAAAAGAACCGCTTTGGAATCTCGTATATAACAGTATCCTCCATGGCTATTACATAAGAATCATAGTTTTTATCATTTAAAAACAGATAGACTTCACCAAAGGTAGAGCCAGGTTCCTCAAAAGTGTTGATAATCATGCGATTGCCTGTAAGAGAATCCTTACAGACCTCCACCTTACCTTCCTTTAGTAGATACATATAGTTAGGCGTATCATCTTCCTTAAAGATATACTCATTTTTCTTGATTCTTTTCTCTTTTATCTCCATACACCCTAAAATATGATGAATATCTTTCTCTGTCATTTGATTGAATAGTGCATTCCCAGAAAGGTTCATATCCTTATCCTCTCATTCAAAATAGCTTACAGGTCTTCTTTAAATACCTTTTTGCCATCTCTCCAGATACGCTCAATATCATAGAATAAACGGTCTTCCTTAGAAAAGATGTGGACGATGATATCGCCATAATCCATAAGCACCCAGCTGGTGCTGCCGATACCTTCAATCCTTTTTGGATGAACACCGGCTTTTCCTAGCTTTTCTTCCACATTGTCTACTAAAGCCTGTACCTGAGAACTGTTGGTACCATTGGCTATTATAAAATAATCAGCAAGGATTGTAATATCGCTTACTTCAAGCATTACAATTCCTTCTGCTTTCTTCTCATCTAATGCATCATAAACAATCTTCGCCATTTCATTTGATTGAATCATAAATCTACTCCTTTAGTTTATAATATTCATAGGAATCAATAGTTGCCTGATCGATATCCTCTTTCCTCTTTGTCTCTAATAAATAATTTATGGTGTTTGATAGAATTAGTTCCACTGTTTTGTTTAAATCAATATATGCTTCTCTACGAATCAAATCCAGATTAGGAATGATTTTTCGATTAGGTTCTATATAATCTGCCACAAAAATAATTTTTTCTAAGGTGGTCATACCTGGTCTACCGGTAGTATGATAGAGAATCGAATTTAAAATATCTTCCTTTTGCACACCGTATTGATCTCTGGCAAGTACAGCCCCCACTTTGCTATGAAGCAGATACACATTCTTTCTCTCAAGTTCGGAGATGTGTAAATGATTCTCCTGGCATATCCGAATCATATCCTCATCACTTACGTATTTGGCATTGTCATGTAAAAGCCCCGCAATTAACGCATCCTCTATAGAAGCCTCATAACGCATGGCAAGGTTAGCTGCGGTATAGGCAACCCCTAATGTATGCTCATAGCGACTTGGTTTTAATATCTTCTTCATTTCTTCCTGTAAAAGCTGAAGATTCTCCTCCATAAACAGACCTCCCTATTGCGATTAAATAGTATCTCGGTACAGCCCATGCTTATTGATATAAGCAATTACATTGTCAGGAACCAGATACTTCACCCCGTTATTAGATTGTAGTCTCTCCCGAATCATAGTAGAGGAAATATCCATTTTGGGGACCTCCAATTTAAAAACCTCAGTCTGATACTTTTTCTTTAGGTAATCAATCTGTTGATCTAGTCTTTTGTTATCCACCTGATCCCGAACACAGGCAACCATATGACCTAATCTCAATACCTTTTCTGGTTCTCTCCACGTCTCTATGGCAGCAATGGAATCTCCACCAACAATAAAATAAAACTCTGTATCCGGATACTCATGAGCCAACTGTTCCATTGTCATAGCTGTATAGCTAAGACCAGGACGGTTTATTTCCATTAAGGACAACTCAAAATGAGGGTTGTCATTTATGGCCAGTTTTACCATAGCAACTCTATAAACATCCTCTTCTATTGGCTCCCCTATTTTATGAGGAGGTTGGCTGGCAGGCATAAACAATACCTTATCTAGTTCATATTGTTCATAGGCTATCTCAGCAATAATCAGATGCCCAACATGAATTGGATTGAAAGTGCCCCCCATAATCCCTATTTTTCTCTTATGGTTTTTAACTATCTTTCCTTGCACCAGGTTCACTCCTCGTACTATTTTGGAAGCTCTATTTTCTTCTTATCTTTGCTTTCTCTATAAAGAACTATTTTTTTACCAATTACCTGTACAACTGTAGAATTGGTACGTTCTCCTAAGACATTTGCAATTTCTCTTGGGTCGTCGATACAATTTTTTAATACACTTACCTTAATCAATTCTCTTGCCTCTAAGGCTTCATTAACCGCCTCCGTCACTTCTGGAGTAAGACTTGCTTTTCCAATCTGGAAGATTGGGTCCATCTTCATGGCAAGACCTTTTAGATATGCTCTTTGCTTACTTGTCATAATATCCTCTTTCTATCTCTCTTTATTTAAAATAATCAAATTGTAGCCCGTACATCTTTACTGTATCCCCATCTTCGATGCCAAGCTCTTCTAGTTCATCTAAAATACCAGAATCCTTTAAGAACTTCTGGAAGAACTCAAAGCCCTTTTCAGAATCTAGATTGGTATAACCGAGCATTTTTTCGATTTTTGGTCCTTCAACAACATAGAAACCATCCTCATTCTTCTTAATTGTATAAGGTTCATCAGAATATGCCAGCATTTCTTCTGGGAAAAATTCTCGCTCAAAGATAATAGGTTCTTGCTCTACCTGATCTAATAGCCCTTTTACATGGTAGAGAAGTTCCTTTACACCCTTACCGCTAACGGCAGAAATAGGAAATACCTGAATTCCTTGTGGTTCAAATTCTTCTCGTAATAATTCAACTACAGTCTCTTCCTCAGTTCCAAAAAATACATCTGTCTTATTGGCTGCAATTACCTGAGGACGCTTAGCCAGCTCTGGATTATATGCCTCTAATTCCTGATTTATGACCTTAATATCATTTAATGGATCTCTTCCTTCCGTGGAAGCAGCATCTACCATATGAATAATAACCTTGGTTCTCTCAATATGACGTAAGAACTCATGGCCTAAACCAACTCCTTCGGATGCTCCTTCAATCAGTCCAGGGATGTCTGCAATTACAAAGCCATCACCATCTAAATCTACTACCCCTAAGTTGGGATTAAGGGTGGTAAAATGGTAGTTAGCAATCTTTGGTTTTGCATTGGTTACACGAGATAAAAAGGTGGATTTCCCTACATTAGGAAAACCTACTAGCCCAACATCTGCGATGACCTTAAGCTCTAAATAAACATTTAGCTCCATAGCTCGTTTCCCCGGCTGAGCATACTTTGGTACCTGCATGGTAGGAGTAGCATAATGCTGATTACCCTTGCCACCACGGCCACCTTTTAATAATACCTCTCTAAGATTCTCTCCAGACATATCAGTTATAACCTTACCGGACTCTGCATCCTTTACAACAGTTCCATAAGGCACATTGATTACCAAGTCTTCTCCATCTTTACCATGACAATGGCGCTTTCCACCTGGTTCTCCATCTCCGGCACAGTATTTACGAACGTGACGAAAATCAGTCAGGGTATTTAACCCCATATCTACTTCTAAAATAACGTCTCCGCCTTTTCCACCATCACCACCATCCGGACCACCGGCAGCCACAAACAACTCTCTACGAAAGCTGACATGGCCATCTCCGCCTTTTCCGGAACGTATATATATTTTTGCACGATCTGCAAACATGTTATCACCTCAAAACGTTCTCTTTCTATATTATTCTTAGTCTTAAAAAACTACCGCAAACCTATGTGGAATGAATAGTGAAAAAGAAAAACTGACTGTTATTAGTATTAGCAGTTTTGGACTGAATATGTTTTCCCTTTTCACAGTTCACTCATGAATACTTACCCTTCTTATCATAGATTACTGATAAATCATCTCATGTCCTAATAAATCATTGATGTACACTCCTCAAATATTTCATAAAAAGCCCCAAATCACTGATTACATCAAGATTTTGGGGCTTTATTGATTCAACTATTTAGCTTCTACTGGATATACGCTAGCTTGTTTCTTATCGCGACCCTTACGTTCGAATCTAAGAACACCATCTACTAAAGCATATAAAGTATCGTCACCACCACGGCCAACATTAATACCTGGGTGAATCTTTGTTCCACGCTGTCTATAAAGAATGTTACCAGCTAAAACGAATTGTCCGTCTGCTCTTTTAGCGCCTAATCTCTTAGACTCAGAATCTCTACCATTCTTTGTAGAACCAACA